>JALSPL010000082.1 GCA_026985975.1 Anaerolineae bacterium
GAACACCACCAGATCGCGAATGGTTTTCTTTTTGATGCGGGCGATCATGGCCAGGGTCCAGGCTGCGGGCGCATCCAGCGCCTCCTTCACCAGGGCGTGAGCCACTTCCCGGTCCACCACCAGCTTTTCCATATAGGCGGCGGGATACGGCGACCACATCGTTCCCCGCGGGGCCACCGCCACCGCTGAGATAGCGCCCGAGCGCCCGTGCACCAGCAAATTGGTGCCGTCGATGGGATCCAGAACGACGTCCATCTCGGGCCCGGCGCCGTTGCCAATAGCGCTGCCGCTATCCAATGCTGAATGCAGCCCGCTTTTGGACTCCTCGCCAATGACGATGCGGCCATTCATATCGATCTCGTTGAGCGTGCGCAGCATCGTTTCGATGGCTGTTTGATCAGCCTCGATGCGCTTGCCCAGCCCCATCCAGCGGCCGGCCTGGATGGCGGTGGCCTCGGTGACGCGCACCAGGTCCAATCCAAGATTTCGACGAAGAAGTTGCGTCATGATCATGACTCCCATGCGTCCAGAATTTCGACGGCGGTCAACAGGTCGGCATTTTCCCAGGCCACCATCCCGCCTTGTAATAATCGGATGTTCTGGTAGCCCTGCTGTTGCAGCGCATAAGCTGCGCGTCGGCCCCGGCGGGTGGAGCGGCCCACCAGCACGATGGGCGCTTCGCGCGGCAGATCGACGCCGCCGTTCAACAATCGGGAAAGAGGGATGTTGCGAGCATCGGGAATGTGACTGCGTCTGAATTCCCGAGGCTCTCGCACATCCACCACCAGAGGCGGATGCGGGCCATTCAGCGCCCGATACAGCTCTTCGGCGGTGATGTGCGGCAGATCAGATGAAATGAGGGGCGGCAGAGGCGGCAGATCCAGGCGCTCAACCGGGCGGGGAAGATTCTGGCATTCGGCAAAGGCCCGCGTATCGCATTCATAAATGCAGATCGCCGGATCTAACACATGATAAAACATGAATGAAATAGCCTCATCCTCCTCCAGAAAATGATCCTCGCCCAGACGTTTCGCAAACCCCAGGCTTTTCATCCGGGCGTAGACCTTGCTGCGCACCTTGACCAAATACATATCGCCTCCCGCCCCTCGATATGCGTTGAGCAAATGTTCCAACATATGGATGCCGCTGATATCGATAAGTTGCACGTTCTGCATTCGCAGCAACAAGAAACGCTGGTCAGGATGTTGGCGCATGTTCTCCATGAGAATTTCTTCAACATGATTCACTGCGCCGAAATAAAGATCGCCCTGAATTTCGATGACCGCCAGTTGAGGGCATGGCGGCCTGTCGGGCTGATAAATGAGATGCTTGTAGCTTTTATCGGGCAGGACGGGTAAGACGCTGGGCATACTGGTGCGCAAGATGTAGCGTCCCAGCGATAACGTGATGCCCACCAGCACTGCAAACTCCAGGGGCAACAACAGAGAAAGCACAAGCGTCGTGATCATAATCGCTGCATCGCCGCGGCTGCCATGCCAAATTCGCGACATCTCCCTGACGTTCACCATGTGCGAAGCGATGATGAGCAAAACCCCGGCCAGCGCCGCCCCTGGGAGCAGCGCCGCATAAGGAGCCAATAGTAACATCGCAATCAGCACAATGACGCCAGTGAACACCGCAGCCAACTGGGTGCGAGCTCCGCTTTGCAGGTTCAGCGCCGAACGATTGAACGAACTGGTGACCAAAAAGCCCGAAAACAGGCCCGAACCGATATTCGCCAGACCCTGAGCCACGAACTCCTGATTAGCATCCAGTCGCTGACCGGTAGCGCTGGCCAGAGAGCGGGTAACCGAGGTGGTTTGCACCAGCCCGATAGCCGCCACCGCCAGCGCGCCCGTAGACAACCTGCTGATGAGCGTCCAATCGGTGATAGGAACATGCGCCAGCGGCGGCAGCCCCCGCGGCAACTCGCCAACCACAGCCACGCCCAGTTTATCCAGATGAAACACGCCCACCAGCGCCGCCGCCACAATCATGGCGATGAACGGACCGGGCCATTTGGGATTGATCTTCTGCAACGCAAGAATCACGGTCATGGCCAACACGCCCAGAGCCAGACTGGGCCAGTGAACTTCGGACAGATGCTGGAAGAGCTGGGGAATGGTTTGCAATAAGCTGGCGCTGTGTTCGAGGCGAACGCCCAGCAGATGCGGCAATTGATTGATGGCGATGAGAATGCCCGCACCGGCCGTGAACCCTACAATCACCGCATCCGACACAAAATTGGCCAGGATGCCCAACCGCGTAATGCCGACGATCAACTTGATGCTTCCCACCATCAACGCCAACAGCGCCACCGCCGCCAGATATTCCGGCGAGCCGACCTGCGCCACAGTCATGGCCACCGACAGGGTGAGCAGGGCGTGAGTGTTGGTGGGGCCCGACTGCGCCTGCCGCGAGGACCCCCACAGCGCCGCAATGATCGTCCCCACCACAGCGGTGTACAATCCCGCGGCCGGCGGCATGCCCGCAATGAGGGCGTAAACAATGGATTGAGGCAGTAAAATGACAGCAACCGACAATCCGGCCATCAAATCGAAACGCAGCGCTCCGCGCTGATACTCCCGCAGAATATGAACCGGCTGCGTGAAATAATCCAGCGTCTCCCTGGCGATTCGGGCAGCGCCGCGGGCGCCGGCCTGAAATCGCTCTGTGGTCACTTGAGTGGCGCTCAACAAATGCCTCGGATGGTGAGAATGAGATGAGATACGGCGTCCTGGCTATTGTAGCAGACTCAGGGAGAGAGTTGCAATCTATTTTGTAATTTTCGCCACAGTGATGATTTGTCGGGCAGTTGACAGAATCAGCCACTTCGAGTAAGGTTCATACTGTAAAAATGTGGGCGGCGTCAACGCATACAATTTGGAAACCGCCCCAGCGAGTTGCTTGTTTTCTCCGTTCCTTTCTCTTTCCCAGGCGGTCAGTGGCATCGATGCTTAAAGTCCAGGAAACATGGCGGCATTTGCGGCAACAGCCGTTGCACACCCAATTGCGGTTGCTGCGATGGAATCTGCCCATGATCGTTCTGGCGCTGGCGGCCCTGCATCAGCTTTTTGTGCAGACGGTCATCCGTCCGCTGGATTCATCATTGGGATGGTGGCTGGAGTTATTGCTTTATACTGTGACGGGCAGTATCGTATCCTGGTGGGGCGTCTCCTACATCGCCAAAACTGCCGCCCGGCAGGCCGAGACCGAGCAGAATCTACGGCGGGCGTTTATCGAACTGGAGGATAATCATCAAAAACTACTGACCCTGGATCGTTATGGGCAATACATCGCCGCCGCCCCCAATGAAGACGAAGTTTACAAGGTGGCGGTGCAGGCGCCCACCCATCTGGCCGAGGCGCAATCGGCCACCATCATCACCTTCGATGAGGACAAACAGACATTGAATCTGGCGATGGCGTGGGGATTGAGCCCGGCCTACGCCCGCAGCCTGCGCAATCATCTGGATCATGGCGTGCCGGCGGAACGCTGCCGCACCTGCTCCACCTTGCACGCTCATGTCGAAAGCGATTGTCCCTTATTCGGCGGCGTGCATGATGAAGCGCTGCAAGACGGCATTCAATCACTGGTTTGCGTGCCCATTAACACCGATCAAGAACGGGTGGGGGTGCTCACCGCCTATTTCCCGTCGGCCGATGGCCCCAAAGAAGAACAGGCCCGGCTTCTCAACATCCTCGGCGGCGTCATTGCCTTTGCCGTAGACAGCCTGCGCTCGCGAGAACGCCAGATGGAGGCGCTTCATTCACTGGACGACGTCTCTCGCAACCAGCACACGCTGGATGTGTTGGCTGCGCAGACATTACAAACAGCCATGCGCGGATGGAAGACGCAGGCCGGGGCCATCTTTTTGTATCAATCCCAAGAAGATCGCTGGCTCTGTCTGGCCCAGGAGGGGCTTGGAGGCTTTGCGTCACCGCGATTCGCCTTTGCCCAGGAAACAGCGCAACGCGCTTTTGGCGAGCAGACATTGATCCTGCATCCGGCCATACCCGATGGCGCCTCGCACGATCTGGGCTCTATCGCCGCCTTACCGCTCATCACCGAGGGCGAAGCGTTCGGGGCATTGTTCCTGGGGGCCAAACGAAAGCATGGTCTACTGCCGCAACATTCGGATCTACTGCTCACCATCGCCCACCAGATATCCCTGGCCATTCGCAACGCCCAGCTCAACGAAGAAGTGCAGCAAACAGCCATGCTGCGGGAGCGCTATCGTCTGGCCCGGGAATTCCACGATGGTCTGGCGCAGACATTGGGCTATTTGGGCTTGCAACTGGATCGCATGGAGCGCATGTTTCAGAAAAAACAGTACAACAAAATCGAACGGGAGATCAACGAAACGCGTCAGGTCGTGCGCTCGGCCTATATGGATGTGCGGGAGGCCATCGATGGCCTGCGGCTACGGGTGGATGATCCGGAGCAATTGGCATATAATCTGGAGAATTACATCCGCGATTTCGCTCTGCAAACCGACATCGAGGCCCATTTCCATTCCTCGCCCGAACATCTGACAGCCCCCAGTCACATCACCTTGCAGATGCTCCGCATCGCCCAGGAAGCCCTGACCAACATCCGCAAACACGCCCAGGCGGACCGCGTCGAAGTGCAGCTTTCATGGTCCGAGGGTCAGATTGAGCTGCGGGTGGCGGATAATGGCGTAGGCTTTCCCGACAGCCCCCAACAGCAGAATGGCTATCACAGCTACGGTCTCACCTCGATGCGCGAGCGGGCGGAAAGCATCGGCGGCCGTCTCTCCCTGGTCACCGGGCCCGGACAGGGCGCCGTCGTTACCGTTATTGTGCCGATGAAACAACGGCCGGCTCCCGCCGATGCGCCCAACGCCGACCTCCCAGCCCCACTTCCCGCCAGCTCATGATCCGCGTACTCATCGCCGACGACCATCACCTCTTTCGTGAGGGATTAACTCGAATTCTGAACGATGAAGACGACATCGAAGTCGTCGCCAGTCTTCGCAGCGGCGAAGAAGCCCTGGCGACTATCAGCAGCTATCAGCCCGATGTCGTGGTGCTGGACGTCAACATGCCCGGCATGGGCGGCATCGAAGCGGCCCGGCGGCTGCGGAAATACGACCCGCATCTAGGCATTCTCATGCTAACCGTCTCCGAAGACCGGGAGACCCTGTTTACAGCGGTGCAGGCCGGCGTGCGGGGTTATCTGCTAAAAAGCAGCACCAGCGCTGAACTGGTGGATGCTATCTATCGCGTGCAGCGCGGCGAGGCGGCCATCTCGCCAGCCATGTCGGCCAAACTGCTGGACGAATTTGTGGCGCTTTCGCAAGGGCAACGTCAGCGGCCGCAGGATGTGCTGACCGAACGCGAGCGGGCCATTCTGCGCTATGTCGCCAATGGCATGAGCAACAAGGAGATCGGGCTGGCGCTTTCCATCTCGCCCCACACGGTCAAAGCGCATTTGCGGCATATTCTGGATAAGCTGGGACTGCGTAGTCGCACCCAGGCGGCCGCCTGGGCCGAGCGCCACGGCCTGACGACAGGGGATGACCATTTGGCGTAATCCTTTTGGGTATACAACTGCTATTTTTTGCAACCAAGCGGGTATGAAATTCTAGCGGGCGGAGCGACGACGGGCGTAAAGAACAAAGCTATAATTGGAGTATGAGCACTCAGGTTCTTCTGGTTGGGCGCGGATTGTTCCAGGAAGGTCTTGCTCGCGTCCTATCGTCCTATGCCAGTCAAGTCGAAATCATTGGCGCCGCTGAATCATGGGACGAGGCCAAAGTGTTGCTCGAAACGCTGCATCCCGACACGCTTATCGCCGATTATCAATACGCTGACGTCATTATCGCTGACATGGAAGGATTTTCCCTGGATGGCGATAGGCCAACCAAAGCGCTTTTTATCATTCTGGATGAAAACAAGATGATCGTCTATCAGCGACAGCAACTTGTTGATATCACCATCGATCACCTTGTAGAGGCATTATAAATCTCAATCCAAGTTTTATTTTCATGGAGGCAAACGTATGTCCAACGAGAAATTGCCCGACAACGGAAATGATAACTTTGAGCATCCGAAGGGCACGGCTGTGATTATGGCCATCTTCATGCTCATCATTATCATTCTCTGGGGCTCCGTCTATCTGATTATGCTTTCGAGAGGAGTGAGTTTCTATGGCTAATAAACATGAATCCATGCACATGGATGCGTATGAAAGGACCTGGATGATTGTCAGCATTTTGATGCTCGTCGTTTTCTTCGGGGCTGTCACTGTCGCCGGTCTTTCTTTTGGCGTGCGCGTGCCCGATCCTGTTTCGCGGGTGAACCCCAACGATCTGGCCGCCAGCGTCACCTTCGCCGAGCCCGGTCTGAAAGAGGTGGCTCCCAAGCGATACGAAGCCTACATCGTCGCCCAAACCTGGTCATTCAATCCTCGCGAAATTACCGTGCCCGTGGGGTCCGTCATCAAGTTTTACGTGACCAGCAAGGATGTTCAGCATGGCTTCAAATTGCAGAACACCAATGTGAACATGCAAATCGTCCCCGGACAGGTTTCAAGTCTGGCTGTGAAATTCGACAAACCGGGCGAATATAACTTCATCTGCACCGAATACTGCGGTATTGGCCATGCAGCCATGTATGGCAAGGTGATTGTCGTTCCCTAAGGTTTGCGCCCCGATTTGCATACCCCACGTTTGAATTGTTCTGAGGAGAAATTATGACTGCAAATACTTATCAACTCACAGCCAAAGAAAAACGCTTCATTGGCTTACACTTCATCTTTGCCATTGCTGCCATCTCCATCGGCGGCCTTTTTGGCCCGTTCCAGGCCATGGAGCACGCCGGTTGGGATTTTTACACGAAATTTCTGAATCCTATTTTCCATTCTTATTACGAGGGCCTGACCCTGCACGGCGTCTTGAATGCGTTGATCTGGACGACCTTCTTCATCACCGGGTTCATGACCTTCCTTGTCATCTACGGGCTTAAACGTCCGCTACGCTATTTCTGGCTTAACCAAATCGGCTGGTGGACGATGGTGGTCGGTTTGGTCACAGCGGCCATTCCCATCCTGCTGAACGAAGCCTCGGTGCTTTACACCTTTTATCCTCCCATGAAGGCGCATTGGGCTTTTTATGTGGGCGTCACCCTGGTGGTGGTGGGCAGTTGGATCGAAGGTTGGGGTTTTTATCTCACCTACATGAAATGGCGCAAGGAAAATCCCAAAACCCGCACGCCCCTCATTGCTTTCATGGCCCTGATCACCATGGTCATGTGGCAGATCGCCACCCTGGGCGCAGCAGCGGAGCTGCTGGTGGACCTGATCCCCTGGTCGTTGGGACTGCGCGCCGGGCTGGATCCCCAGCTTGATCGCACTTACTTCTGGTGGACGGGACATCCGCTGGTTTACTTCTGGCTGCTGCCCGCGTACATCTCGTGGTACGCATTCCTGCCCCGGCAGGCGGGGGGCAAGCTGTTCAGCGACTCCCTGGCCCGCTTCTCCTTCTGGCTCTTCCTGTTGCTCTCGGTGCCGGTGGGCTTCCACCATCAATATGTGGACCCCGGCGTCCCTTCGGGCTGGAAGATGGTGCACTCGTTGCTGACCTATTCGGTCTTCTTCCCCTCCATGATCACAGCCTTTACAGTGGTGGCGTCATTGGAAAACGCCGGACGGGCCAATGGCGGCAAGGGGTTGCTGGGGTGGATCGCCAAGCTGCCGTGGAATGACCCCAGTGTGCTGGCGCAGCTTTTGGCGGGGATTCTCTACTTCTTCGGCGGCATCGGCGGGTTGATTAATGCCTCTTACAATGTCAACCTGGTGGTGCATAACACGGCCTGGGTGCCCGGCCACTTCCATCTCACCGTCTCCACCGCCGTCACCCTCACCTTCATGGGCATCCTTTACTGGATGGTTCCCTATCTCACCGGCAAAAAACTTTGGTGCAAGAAATGTGCGGTGATTCAGGTGTGGCTGTGGTTCATTGGCATGACTATCTTCTCCAACGCCATGCACGTGGTGGGTTTGCTGGGCGCTCCCCGGCGCACGCCTCTGGGCCAGGCGCCCTACATCCCCGAAGAATGGGCGGGGCATCTGTTCCGCGTGGGTCTGGGCGGCGTCATCCTGCTCTTCTCATTGTATCTTTTCGTGGCTGTCATGGTCGGCTCTGTTCTCACCAAGAAACAGGTGGAAAAGGAAGTCGAGCCGCCTGTGGCCGACTCCCTGTTGGATCCGCAAACCACGCCCCGATGGCTGGATCATTGGGCTCCCTGGCTGATCGGCGCTGCTATCCTGCTCATCATTGCCTACGGCCCGCAGCTCATTTACCAGATCAGCACCGCTCAGTTCACATCCCCCGGCTTCCGGGTCTGGTAACCTCTCTTTTTTCGCCATCCTTCCCGCGCCCCGGCGTCGCTTTTGTGTGACGCCGGGGCAAATGCTATTATACCGTAAGCCCGTATTCCTGGCCGCGAAAACTCGATGTAAGCACAAGAACTGTAAAGGAGAGAGACCCCTTCTTTTTATCTCCCGCATCTTCGTGACTTCGTGATCTTCGCGGTTTTCTAGCGGGGCAGAATCACAACCATATTACCCAGGAGAAATATCTTCTATGTCTCAGTCTGATCCGGACGAAGAAATGGATAAAACTCCTCAGGAAAAATCGGACGTTTCACCGTCGATCCGTCATTCAAATCGCTGGTCAGCCTTTCACAAATCGGTGGATTGGCCCAAGAGAGAGGGGAATTGGGTCAGGAGTTTATTGAATATCTTTGAGCGTCTCTCTTTGGCGCTGGAAAAACCAATCAATCGCGTGGTCAACGAGCCCCATCTGAACCCGCTGTATCACACCGGCACGATAACGGTCTTTTTGCTGATTTTCATCAGCATCACAGGCGTTTACTTGCTGATGTTTTATCAGTTTGGATTCGATGTGTCCTATTTGGCCGTCTCCATCGTACAAAAGAGCCTGGTGGGACACATTATCCGGGGAGCGCACCGCTACGCCTCGGACCTGGCTATCATCATGGCGCTGCTTCACGCCTGGCGCATGTTCTTTATGGATCGTTTCCGCGGCCCGCGCTGGCTGGCCTGGGTCACGGGCATGGTGATGGCCGTCGCCATCTGGTTTACAGGCCTGACCGGCTATTGGATGGTGGCGGATGTGCGGGCGCAGACCATCAATCAGATTTTCATCGATCTCATCGCACAGCTTCCCAACGGCGATGCGCTAATCCTCAATCATTTCAGCCCCATCGCAGACTCATCGGGCTGGGTGCTATTTGTTTCGCTTTTTTTCATCCATATCGGTCTGCCGCTGCTGCTGATTTTGTTCATGTGGCTGCATATCAAACGATTGCAGCGGGGCAAGATCTTGCCGCCACGTTACTGGATATGGCTGTCGCTGGGCTTCAGTGCAGTGGCTGCAATTTTGATCCCGGTGGGCATGTTGCCCAAACATAACATCGTGCAGTTGCCCGGATCCATGAACATCGATCTCTGGTATCTGGCGGCGCTGCCCGCAGCATTGCACTGGAATCCTGCGACGTTTTGGGGACTGAATTTCGTCTTGCTGGCGCTGCTGACCGCCATTCCCTGGCTGTTGGGCAATTGGGTGCGCCCGAAACTGGAGCCCATCACGGTGCACGAGGACGCCTGTATTGGCTGCACGCTGTGCGCTAAAGATTGTCCCTACAACGCCTTGACGATGGCGCCGCGCACCGACGGCAAGCCCCATAAATTCGTGGCGGTGGTGGATCCCAAGCTATGCGTTTCATGCGGCGTTTGCATTGGCAGTTGCCCGACCGATGCGCTCACCCTGGGCGATCAGCCTGTAGAAGCAGTTTGGATGGACACGGTGGCCCGGGCATCGCAGCAGGGCGAGAAGCCGGTCAAGGTTGTCTTCGCCTGCGAACGGCATATCTTCCAGGGAGCCAGGGGCGTCATGTTCGACAAGGAGCATCCCGGCTCCCTGGAGACGGATGAACAGCGCCTGGAGATTGTGCCCCTGACCTGCGCCGCCATGGCCCACCCTAATCTGGTGGCCCGAGCGCTGGAAGCGGGTGCGGCAGAAGTGCAGGTCATCGGCTGCCCGCCTGAGGATTGCGCCAATCGCGAGGGGAATCTGTGGGAGGAGCTACGACTGGAACGAGAGCGTCAGCCCAAACTCAAACGCAAGTTTGCGGGCGCTCCCATCAGCATGGATTGGGTTCCGCCCAATGATTTCTCCCGGGCGCTGCGCACATCCGAACATCAAACCGAAGCCACATCCTATGGATTCAACCTCAGACAGCAATCGTTCAGCCGATTATTGCCCGCCTTAGGCCTGCTGGCCCTGCTAATGGCCATCACGGTGGGACTGAGCCTGATGCCCTACAAGGCATTCGGCGACGATCAAGCTGCGATAGAGGTTCAGATGCAACATCGCAGCGGCGTGCCAATCTGGACGGGAGAAAGACAGGCGGTGGGGCCCGAAGAGCTCCATCTGGAAACAGCAGCCAACCCGCATCTCGTCTTACAAATTGATGGCGAGACCCGGGTGGATAAGACCTTCATCCAGAAAGGCGGAGATAAGCCTCTGGCTTACGCCTACGAGATGATCTATCTCTCACCCGGCCAACATCATGTGCGGGTAACGCTAACGGATCAGACGAATCAAACTGAGCCCGAAGTCGTGTTCGAAAACGACGTCACCTTGCAGACGCGGCAAATTCTTCCCATCACCATCAAGGACGCCCGCATCACCGGCGGGGACCCCGAGCGCGGCCGCGAGCTATTCTTTGCCAGCAGCATTGGTCAGAGCACCGGCTGCCGCGTTTGTCATTCCATCAAGCCGGGCGAGCGCAAGGTTGGCCCCTCGCTGGCAGGCATCGCCACCCGCGCAGCCACCCGCGTGCCGGGCATGAGCGCCGAAGAATACATCCGCCAATCCATCGAAGATCCGGGCGCCTACGTGGTGGAGGGCTTTCCCAACGCCATGCTGCCCGATATCGCCGACAAACTCAGCGATCAGGATATGGACGACATCATCGCTTTCCTGATGACGCTGAAATAACATCATTTCTGTAATGCCACTTACCTGTTCATGCAAAATTTCAGTTGATACGCTTCGCGGGCTGCATTATAATGATTCTCTCATGTAGTTTCCCAAGCAGCCATCCGATTTTCATCACCTTCTCATTTTCCCTTTTGGAGGCGTCTACTCATGAAAAAAATGATCTTTGTTATCCTGATTCTCTCGTTGTTACTGGTAGCGGTTGCTGCTTGCGGCGGCGGTGGCGATAAAGCCGCTGGCGGCGGTGACGCCGACGTTGCCGCCGGCAAGGCCTTGTTCAACAAAACCGTGCTCGGCTCCTCTCCCGGCTGCGTCACCTGCCACTCGACAGAGCCTGGTAAGACCATCGTTGGCCCCTCTTTGGCCGGCATCGCCAGCAAAGGCGAGGATTTCATCCGCGAATCCATCGTGAATCCTGACGCCGATGTGACTGAAGGTTTCCCCGCCGGCACCATGCCTTCGACCTTCAAAGATGAACTCAGTGAGCAGGAGATCAATCAGTTGGTCAAATATCTGATGACCCTCAAGTAACACCCTTTTTCAAAAATACGAAAGCCTCCGCCGCGGCGGGGGCTTTTTTGTGGGGTTGACCTTATTGGTTTAGTATCCGGGTTAAGGGCGTCCTTTTTCGTGCGGCGTCACTGCCCTCCGCCATTCCGAGACGGACGGGGGAAAAGATGCAGATCAGACTTTTCTGCGTCATCAGCGTTCTATTTACGAAGCAGGCATCATGGGCGGCAGCCCGCCGATAAGGATGAAAATGTGCAAGCCTATTTGGCGCGGGCGGCCAAGCCCGTAAAACGTGATGCGTAATGCGTAAGGTCTTCACGTTTTACGATTTACGGATTACGTGGTTGAGCGCCAGGCCAACGTTGGCTTCGAGAGCGTCTCTGCAAACGACGCCAACGTTTATTTTCGGAACAGGTAGCCATGAGCGAATGCTCGCCGATAAGAATGAAAAAACGTCTGTGTCATTCTGAGTGACCAACGGGAGCGAAGAATCTCGCGTTTGCAGACGGGGAGATTCCTCAGTCGCTGCGCTCCTTCGGAATGACGTAAACATAACTTTATTTACGAAGCAGTAGTGGCGATACGTCGCATATGAGTAAGGCGCTTTAGCGTCTTTCAGCTATGAGCCTGGGCCTATCAGCCCCAGGCGGAGGCGGCAGACGTTAACCTCCAACTGAAATAGGACGCACCCGAATGCTTTTCATCGCAGAATCGATGACGCCCGTCGCAAACACCCCGGCGTCATCCTCTCGCCCCCACGCGCATCATGCGCCCGCACTACGACAACCAGCGCTTGCGGCGCTTGTAGTGCTTCACCTCGCGATAGCTCTTGCGTTTGCCCACTTCGGTCAGCCCCAGGTAGAACTCCCGCACGTCGGGATTATCGGCCAGCACCGCCGGCTCCCCTTCCAGCACAATGCGCCCGCTCTCCATGATGAACGCGTAGTCGGCGATGCCCAGGGCCAGACGGGCGTTCTGCTCCACCAGCAAAATCGTCACGCCCCGCTCCTGATTGATGCGCTGGATGATGTTGAAGATCTCCTTCACCAGCAGCGGGGCCAGGCCCAGCGAGGGCTCATCCAGCATCATCAGCTTGGGGCGGGCCATCATCGCCCGGCCAATGGCCAGCATCTGCTGCTCTCCGCCCGAAAGATAGCCCGCGGTCTGATTGCGCCGCTCCTTCAGCCGCGGAAAATACTCATACACCAGGGCCATATCCTTGCCCACATTCCCTCGATCCTTGCGGATGTAAGCGCCCGCGCGCAAATTCTCCTCCACGGTCAGATGCTCGAACACGCGGCGCCCCTCCATCACCTGAAAGACGCCCATGCGCACGATGGATGACGCCTCCCGGTTGTGGATGGGTTGGTCCTCGAAGATGATTTCGCCATCGGTGACTTCGCCATCCTCCGGCTTCAGCAGCCCCGAGATAGCCTTGAGGGTGGTGGATTTGCCCGCGCCATTTGCGCCCAGCAGGGCCACGATCTGCCCCTCCTCCACCTGCATGGACATGCCTTTGAGCACGAGGATGACATCGTCGTAAATGACTTCGATATTATTCAGGCTGAGCATAAGTTCTTGACCGTGGGGGATGCGGGGCGGGAGCGTCGAAACGCCCCCGCCCGAAGATGAGACTATTGAACGGGAATTCGGCTTTGCATGTAATCGGTGATAGGTGTCCATACGCCGCCCTGCACCTGATGCACCTTGGCTTTATCGTTGCCGCGATGATCGGTGGGGCTGAAGCTGATGGGAGCGGTGACGTCGCCCGTGCTGAAGTCTTTGATGCCTTCCAGACTGGCCTTGATATTTTCGCCGGTCAGGTCTTTCTTGGCGGCCAGGGTCTGCTTGATGCCCTCGACCATGGTGGCGGCGGTCCACCAGCCCTGTACGTAGTGCAGCCCCTCATCATCCAGGCTCTTGCCCTTGGATTTCAGATATGCGGCGGGATCCTTGGCGCCCGGCACGGAGAAATCGGAGGTGAAGGGCATCACGCCCAAAGCGCCTTCGGCCGCGCCCTCGGCCAGCTTGACGAACAGCTCGTCAGCGCACCAGTTCAGGCAGATGAACTGGGTCTGATCGGTCATGCCCAGACTCCTGGCGTTCTTCAGCAGCAACGCCGCCGGACTGGAGACGTTCTGGATGACCACGTAGTTGGCGCCGAAATCCTGGGCCTGAGTCAATTGCGGCGTCAGGTCGGTGGCGCCCTTGGGCATGGCGATGTCGGTGTAGGCGATGCCGTTGGCGTTGGCGAAGGCCTTGCCGTCGGGCACCGGGCTCTGGCCAAAGGGGCTATCATGGTGGAAGACCACAACTTTGGGGTCTACGCCCTTGGCTTTCGCATCTTGCAGCACCCATTGCAGGGCGATGACCATCTGATCGGAATAAGTGACGCCCGCCAGGAAGTTGTAGGGCGCCTCTTTGATGTTGGCCAGATTGATGGAGTAAGAAGCGGACATGAAGGGGATCTTGTCTTTGGCGATCTTGCCGCGCAGCGCTTCGGTGTCGCCCGTGCCCCAGCCCAGGAAGGCCAGGACCTTGTCCTGGTTGACATATTGGGAATAAAGCTGCTCAGCCTGATCCACCTTGTAAGCGTAATCCTGGCCGATGAGTTCGATCTTGCGGCCATTGACGCCGCCGTTGGCGTTGAGCCAGTCGACATAGCCCTGCTCGCCGCGGCCATAGGGTGCGCCCACATCCGCGGTCGGGCCTGTCATGTCATAAATAGCGCCGATCTTGATGGGGCCCTCTTTGCCGCCGCTGCTTCCGCCGCAGGCGACCAGCGCCAGCGCCAGAACCAGGACTAATCCAACGATGAGAAAATACTGCTTTTTCACGACCTCCTCCTTGTGAGAAAAATGGGGTTGGGTTGGGGTGAATGTGGGAGTGGGAGTGGAAAAGGAATGGATTTCTTCTTCGATCTACCGGAATCTGCTTCCGTCAGCGTTATCTCCGTTTCCGATTTTATCTACGGCACAGTGTTAAAACCGCAAGTGCGGCGTTCGCGTACGTCCAGCACCTCGATATCCACTTCGGCCAGGGCCTGGCGCACTGCCGCTGCGTCAGCGCCTTCTTCTTTCACCAGCACCTTTTTGTGCACGCCATCCGCATCATTTTCGGTGGCGATGGCGATGATGCCGCCGCCATTTTCATTGATGATGTTGGCCAGGGTGGCCAGAATGCCTTTATGGCGCTCCACCCGCAGCACAAAACGCAGGCCCGGCACGTCGCCGCCGCTGAGCATATCCACAAACGCGCGGAAGAAATCGGTCTCGGTGATGATGCCCACCAGATCGCCATCCTTCATCACTGGCAGCGCCCCGATCTTTCGTTCCAGCAGCAACCGGGCGGCTTCTTCCAATGGACAATCGGGCGCCGTCACCAACACCGGCGAGGTCATAATTTCGCCGGCCTTCAATTTATCCAGCAGGGTGTTGATCTCCCACTTGCTGAGGGTGGTGGCGGGCGAGGGCATATTCTCCCGCACATCTCGATCTGATATGATACCCACCAGATTGCCGCTTTGATCCACCACTGGCACGCGGCGGATTTTTTTATCGTGCATCAGCCGGGCGATGTCGGGCAGGGTCGCATCAACTGTGACGGTGATAGGATTGGTTGTCATTGCATCTTGAACAAACATAAGCGCCTCCTGGGGAGTGATCAGTAATCAGTGGTCAGTAATCAGTGTTCAGTTTCATTTGCGTCCTCTTTCTCCTCTTTTCATTCTTTGCGCCTTGGCGTCTCTGCGTGAGATCAATAACTGAAAGGCCATAGCCGGAAGTAATCGCGCACGTTTTTCCACATCTTGGCGATGCCTTCCGGCTCCAGGATCAGGAAAAGGATGATGACCAGGCCAAAAACAGCCTGCTGAATGAAGGGAATCAGCACATCCATGGCCGGGATCACGCCCTTGAGCGATCGCCCGATGTTGTTCAGAATCGCGGGCAGCAGCACCATGAAGATAGCGCCGTAAATGGAGCCGGACACTGAGCCCAGCCCGCCGATGATGATCACCGCCAGATAGAAGATGGAGGTCTCGATGGTGAAACGCTCCCAGGTGACAATTTGTCGCCAATGGGCGATGAGCGCGCCAGCCAGACCCACAAAAAACGAGGAGGTGGCAAAAGCCAGCACCTTGTACTTGAACAGATCGATGCCCATCACCTCCGCCGCGATGTCTTGATCCCGAATGGCGATGAAGGCCCGACCGATGCGGGTGCGAAACAGATTCACCGTCACCATGGTCGTCAGCGCCGCAAAGCCCATGATGATCCAATAAAACTGGAACTCGGAGAAATAGTGCGACTCACCGCCGAACCACAGGATATTCTTGGCGTTCAGTGCGTCCACCCCGCCGGTGACTGCATCCCAGTGCGTAATCACCCACAGGATGATCTCCTGGGCCGCCAGGGTGGCGATGGCCAGATAAAGGCCCTTCAGCCGCAGGGAGGGAATGCCGAAGATGGCGCCGATGATGGCTGTGGAAATAGCGCCGGCCGGGATGGTGAGCCACATGGGCGCGCCCCAGTTGATGGAGAGCAGCGCCGCAGTGTAGGC
This sequence comes from Anaerolineae bacterium, assembly GCA_026985975.1. GTDB lineage: Bacteria > Chloroflexota > Anaerolineae > J102 > J102 > M2005. The sequence goes on from JALSPL010000082.1 coordinate 16,121, forward strand.
TCCCACCGCCATGAATGCGCCCTGGCCCAGCGAAATCTGCCCGGTGAAGCCGGTGAGGATGTTCAGCCCCACCGCGCCCACCACCACCACGCCGATGGTGTTCGCCAGATTCAGCAGATAATTATCCGCGAAAAAGGGAAAAACCAGCACCAGAGCGATGACCAACGCCAGTCGAATTTTCTCGATGGGCGTATGGCGCAGGGCCATATCCTTTTCGTAAGTCGAGTGAAATATGCCACTTTCCATAGACGTGATTCCTGAAATGATTCAGCGTAATGAAAACGTCAGCGAAGATGAGTCGCCGCCGGGATGAATGAAACCATGCGCTTCGCGCATCACACCCGTTCGATGATCTCCTGACCGAAGAGACCGTAGGGGCGGATCATGAGGATGATGATGAGGACGACGTAGGAGATCACCTGGGCCAGACTGCCATCCCCCACATAGCCGCCGGCGTAAGCCTCCAGCAGGCCGATGATGGCTGCGCCGATGAGCGCCCCGGGGATGCTGTCCAGGCCGCCCAGGATGACCACCGGGAAGACGTGCAGGCCCACGCCCGAGAGATTGGGGCTTACTTCCAGCACATTGGCCACGATGACGCCCGCCACCGCCGCAGTCATGGCGGCGATGGACCAGGCCAGGGCGAAAATGCGCTGCACGCTGATGCCCATGCTCAGGGCCGCCTGCTGATCATCGGCCACCGCCCGCATGGCGATGCCTTCCTTGTTATAGCGGAAAAACAGGGTGAAGATGAGGAGGAAAGCCAGGGCGATGCCGATGGCCCACAGCTTGTCAGCGGTGACCACGGCATTGAAGATGTGGACTTCGGTCTTGGGGATGAAAGCGGGGAAAACCTGGGGATTGGTGCCCCAGATGCCACCCACCATGGCCTTGAGCAGACTGGACAGCCCGATGGTCACCATGATCACCGAGATGATGGGTTCGCCGATGAGCGGCCGCAAGACCAGCCTTTCGATGATCACGCCCAGGCCGGCGGCGACGATGATGGTGATGATGATGCCGATGCTCCAGTGCAGCCCCAACTGGCCCATGAAAAAATAGGCCAGATAAGCGCCGATGAGCAGAAACTCGCCCTGGGCGAAGTTGATGACATCGCTGGATTTGTAGATGAGCACAAAACCCACCGCCACCAGCGCATACACCGCGCCGCTGGTCAATCCGGTCAGAGTCAATTGCAGGAATTTGTCCATAGATTACAACTCCTCGATCTTCAGGCGTGTCTTGATCACAGCCGTGCGGCCATCCTGATAGGTGATAGTCGTTTCCACATCCAGATGGTCACTCTCGCCGTAAAGAGCGGCAATGATGTCTTTGTAACGTTCGGCCACGAAACGGCGGCGGACCTTGAGGGTGCGGGTCAGCTCGGCGTCATCCGCGTCCAGCTCTTTGTGCAGCAACAGAAAGCGGCGGATGCGGGCCGATTGCGGCAGATCGGCGTTGGACTGCACCACATGTTTGCGCACCAGCGCGTACACCTCGGGCTTCTGCGCCAGATCGGTGTAGGTGGTGTACGCCAACTGATTTTTCTCCGCCCATTTGCCCACATTGCCCATATCGATATTGACCATGGCCGTGATGAAAGGCAAATCGGCCCCGCCAAAGACCACCGCCTCCTTGATGTAGGGGC
>JALSPL010000083.1 GCA_026985975.1 Anaerolineae bacterium
CTGGCAAGCGCAAGAAGAAATCATCATCAGGCAGGGACTTCGCTTCGATCATCCGCAAGAGAAACTATTGAAGGGGTTGGGGCTGGCGGCCAATATCTTTCCCCCCATCGAAAAAAGCCTGCGCTCCGCTGCGCCCGTCTCTGTAGAGCTGACGACCACCGAGGTGTATGGATTTTTGCGGGAGGCCGAACCAGTGTTGCGGCAGAGCGGTTTTCACATCCTGCTGCCCTCCTGGTGGGAGCGGGCGGGAACGCGTTTGGGGCTCAGGCTTTATCTTCATCCCACTACCCCCGAACCGGTGGACGTCGTCCTGGATAGTGACGTTCCCGAAAAACCTGTCGCCTATCAATGGGAGCTGGTGCTGGGCGACACCACATTGACGCGTGAGGCTTTCATGGATCTGGTCAGCTTGCGCTCGCCCCTGGTGCAGCAAAATGGCCACTGGCTGCGTCTGGACCCCGAACAGATCGAAGCCGCCCAGCGCTTTTGGGAGCGACACTCGTTCGAAGGGCGTCTGACCCTGCTTCATGGCATCCGCGTCGCCCTTTCTTTTGATGAACACACCATGGTCTCGGGCCTGCCAGTGCACAAGGTCTTGCTAAATGGCTGGCTGCCAGCGCTGCTACGGCGATTGGGCGCGGGGGACGAGACGCTGCGCGAAGCGCCGCAGCCGCCCGGCCTCCAGGGGGAACTGCGTCCTTACCAGCGCTATGGCGCAGCCTGGCTGCGGGAGCATTATCATCGCGGCCTGGGCGCCATTCTGGCGGATGATATGGGGCTGGGAAAATCGATTCAGACCATCGCCTTTCTGCTGCATGAGCAAACAGCGCAGGGGCGGCTGCCCGGCCCGACGCTGTTGATTTGTCCCACCTCGCTGTTGGGCAACTGGCGCCGCGAGATTCAGCGTTTCGGGCCGTCGTTGCGCGTCTACACGCATTATGGGCCCGATCGCGCCCGCGACGAGGCCTTCGCCCGGGCCATCGCCGGTTATGACGTTATTCTGACAAGCTACGCTTTGGCCCGTCGCGACGCCGATTTTTTGCAGGCGCGGCGCTGGTTCGGCATTGTTTTGGACGAAGCGCAGATGATAAAAAACCCCAACGCTCTGGTGACCCGCGCCGTCAACCAATTCCAGTCCGATTATCGTTTCGCCCTCACCGGCACCCCCATCGAAAACCGTCTCTCGGAACTGTGGTCCATTTTCAATTTCCTCAATCATGGCTATCTGGGCAGCCGCACCAAATTTCGCAAGGAATTCGCCCTGCCCATCGAAAATTATCAGGATCGGGTGGCGCTGGCCCGCTTGCAGCGCATGGTGCGGCCTTTCATCCTGCGGCGGCTCAAAACCGATCCGGCGGTGATTCAGGACCTGCCCGAGCGCCTGGAAATGGATGTGTATTGCACCCTGACCAATGAGCAGATCGAGCTTTATCAGAAAGTGGTGGATGAGGGGTTGCCGCGCATCGCCGACGCCACCGGCGGCAACCGCCGCATTCATGTCTTCAATCTGCTCACCAAGCTCAAGCAAATCCTCAATCATCCTGTTCAATACCTTTACAAGATCGGCCCCAACGGCATCCCCAACGAGCCGCTGGCCGGGCGCAGCGGCAAACTGGATCGTCTCACCGCCATGCTGGAGGAAGTGCTGGAAGTGGGCGACAAAGCCTTGATCTTCACCCAATTCGCCGAGATGGGCCGCCTGCTCAGCGAACATATCCGCACCACCCTGGAAACGCCCGTGCTCTATCTTCATGGCGGCGTGCCCGGCGGCAAGCGGCAAGAAATGGTCAATCGTTTCCAGGAGGACCCCCACGCCCCGCCTATCTTCATCCTCACCCTCAAAGCGGGCGGCCTGGGCCTGAATCTCACCGCGGCCAATCATGTCTTCCATTACGATCGCTGGTGGAATCCCGCGGTGGAGAAACAAGCTGCTGATCGCATCTTCCGCATCGGCCAGACTCGCAACGTACAGATTCATAAATTCGTCACCGCCGGCACCCTTGAGGAAAACATCCAGGAAATGCTGAACCGCAAGAAACATCTGGCCGAATCCATCATCGGCGCGGATGAAAACTGGTTGGCTTCGCTCTCGGAGGATGAGTTGGTCGAGCTCGTCTCGCTGCACAAAGAAAAACTGTTCTGAAAATAAAAGATTAGCACGCAGAAAAAGCCGAAAAATCTGATTGGCGCAGAATAAAAAATGGAAGATTGATGGAGATTCGATAGAGATTCGGTGGAGATTGATGGAGATTCAGAATCTCAATGAATCTCGATGAGTCTCAATGAATCTCGGGACGCCCGCAACTGTGGACGATAGCGAGCGTCTGCAACCATCATCGTCTCCCGTCCATCGTCCATCGTCTTTTTCATCGGCATCGGCGGGCAGCCGCCCATGATGCCTGCTATAAAATAAGACGGAAGACCGGAGACGGGAGACCGGAAAACCGTAGTTTCCGTCCACCGTCCCCGGTCTCCGGTCATTTTCATCGGTAGCGGCGGCCCGCCGCCCGCGCCCTCTTCTCTGATTACTCCCAACCATCCTGTCATGTCTCACACATCCTGGTCCGACGCCTGGCTCGACGCCCTGCTCTCCTTTTCGCATCCCGGCCGCATGCGCCGCGGACGACGCTTTGCGCAGGAAGGGTTGATCAAAAAACTGGATATCAAACCGGGGGAAATTGACGCCAAAGTCAAGGACGGGCGCAAAATGTTCGAGGTGGCCATCCACTTTCCGCCCCTGGACGACGCCAGTTGGGAGAAGATCATCGACAAGTTGTCCTCTCAGGCCATCTACAGCGCCCGATTGCTCAGTGGCGAGATCCCGCCCGAGGTGATGGCGGTGTTCGAGGAGGCGGACGCCCCCTTGTTCCCCTCCGCCGAGAAGTTGGAGGCCAGTTGCACCTGTCCCGATTGGGAAGTCCCTTGCAAGCACATTGCGGGCGTTTATTATCATCTGGCCGATTTATTTGAAAAAGACCCATTTCTGCTCTTTTATTTTCGGGGACGCTCCAAAGATGACTTAATGGACGCCCTGCGCCACCGCCGAACCGTCGCTCATCCCGAAACGCCAGATGAAACCGTCACACTCTTTAGCGATCCGCCTCTGGCGCAGCAAGTGCATCATTTTTGGGAGATCGGGCCGGAATTGAGCCACGTCACCTTCAACATTGCCAAACCTTCTTCACCGCTTCCCCATTTCAAACGCCTGGGCAAGCCCCCTTTTACCGATATGGATCTCTATTCACTTTTGAAACCCGTCTACAATACCATCACCGAAAAAACCATCTCTTGGGCTAACAAAAAATTGGAAGAACGCCATGACTGAAAGCGCCATCAAAGCCATTCAGGACGAACTTTTCAGACATTTCACCCGCTTCGATGTCAACGCCTTACGATCGCTGTTGAAATCAGTGGGACATCCGAATCCCGGCGAAGTGCGTCGTGATGAGGCTATTTTTTATCTGATTCAAAGACTGCAAAGCAAAGCTGCGTTGCGCGAATTGTGGGATAAACTGGCCCCCATCACCCAGAAGGCCATCAGCGTCACGGTGCATTCCACCGATGGCGTTTACAGGCCCGATCTGGTGCGGTTGCGTTACGGACAGGCCCCGCCCCCGCCGCAGCGCTACTGGAGCGGTTACATCCCCACCGAGCTTGATCTCTTCCTGGGCGAAGATCAGAAAATTCTGCCCGAGCTCTATCCCCTGTTGCGGGTGGTGGCTCCTAAACCAGAAAAATGGGAGATGCCCGTTCATCCCGAGCCGCCGCCGCGCTACGAAGCCATCGGCTTTGAACGCAGTCCCGGGCCCGAAGTGGGCTTGCAGGACCTGACCATGACGCTGGCGCTGGTGGGACAGGAGAAAATCCTGGTCAACGACCGCATGTTGCCCACCCACGAAAGCATCCAGTTGATTCTCGATAATCTGGCCGACGGCGATTTTCTCAAGCCTGATAGCATCAAGGACCCTAACGACGCCATCAAGCCCGTGGGATTGATTCGTTTTGCTCTGGGCAGCGGCCTGGTGAAGCTGGGAGCCCGCACCGGCTACAACAACGTTCTCAAGCTCGCGCCCATTGGCTGGGAATGGCTCATCAGCCCCAGCTCGGGCCTGTTGCTGGACGCCCTGGAAAGCTGGGTCAAGAGCGATTTTTATGATGAAATCGACCGGATCGACCATTTGCGCAATGCCGCCAAGCCGGGGGATGAACGCACCCCGCCCAAAGATCGCCGGGACAGCATCATCGAAACCCTGTCCTGGAGCCCGCAAGACGCCTGGCTCAGCGTCGATGACTTTTTTACCGCGCTCAAGCTCTGGCAGCATGATTTCGAGGTGGATCCGACGCTGGACGCCATCGATGATCTGAATGGCCGCAAGATGAGCATCGAAGAGCTCAAAGACCCCTGGCGGGCGGTGCAGGGCGCCTATACCATGGTCGTGCTTTTCGAGATTTTGGGCAGTCTGGGCGCTTTGGACCTGGCTTACACCGAACCGCAGCACGCTCCCCCCTTCCTGGAAGCCCCCACCGAGAGCTGGCAGCGCCCGGCCCAGCCCTACACCCGCTACGACGGCCTCACCTATTTCCGCATCAATGAACTGGGCGCTTATCTCTTCGGCCACAGCCGCCGTTACACTGTCCCGCGGGTGTGCACCGAGCGTTTCTTCATCATCGACGAGACCTACACCTTCCGCGCCGTGCGCAAACAGCTTTTGCCCTATCAGCGCCAGATA
>JALSPL010000084.1 GCA_026985975.1 Anaerolineae bacterium
AGCGTTTCACAGAGATTGCCAGAGAGCCACAGAGAAATCTCTAAAAAATCCTCTGTGAAGCTCTTGATTTTTCTCTGTGGCTCTCTGTGTAACTTTTTGTTCCGCGTACAAGAATTTCACTGTCAAGATACTAGCAAGTATACATTCCACTGATTTGGAGGTCAATCTGCGTTTGGGCGCGTCATGGCTTCATTTTATCCCCAGCGCCTCCTCATCCAGGCGCTGGAAGAAAGCCAGCATGAAGGCGTGACGGTCGCGGGCGATCTGGCGGGCGGTGGGGGTGTACATACTCTCGGCCAGGCCCGACAGCTTGCACAGCAACTCGTGGCCCGGCGTGTAATCCCGCCCGCCGCCATGCGCCCGTCGCCAGGCCCGTCCATCGGGCCCGATGAGCTGTTTGAGCTCAGGCAGGGGGCTGGTCCACAGACGACTGCCGCGGGCTCCGGCGAAGGCGAAGGCCCGAGCCACGCCCATGGCCCCGATGGCGTCCAGCTTGTCCGCATCGTTCAGGCATTGCGCCTCCAGGGTGGCGGGCTCGGGCGGGGCGCTGAAGCGATGCGCCTCGATGCAGTGGGCCACCGCATCGACAAACACGGGCGGGGCGTCGGTCAACAGCTCGCGCGCCCGCTGCGCCCCGGCCAGATGATGGTCTTGGCGTTCATCAGCCACATCGTGCAGCAGGGCCGCGGTGCGGACGATGGCCGCGTCGGCGTCCTCGGCCTCGGCGATGCGCACGGCCAGTCGCATCACCCGCAAGACATGATCAAAGGCGTGGGCGGCGTCGGCGTTTTCGTAAAGGGTTCGGGCGAAGTCGATGGTGATTTCGGGCATGGTTTTGGTGAGCGGAATAAAATGACTTGGCGTGAAGATGGATTTTAGAGTACCATTATCCAGAACATTCTCCCAAACCACTCATCGCTTTTCATCTCCCGCCCATGAACATTCTGCTCAAAAACGCCACCATCGTTACGCTGAACGACCAGGACGATATTTTCACCAACGCGTCGCTGGCCATCAGCCAGGGACGCATTGCCGCCGTAGGGGACATCCCCGCCGATTTCGCGGCCGATGAGGTCATCGATCTGTCGGGTAAGATCATCACGCCCGGTTTGTATAACGCCCACACCCACGCCGCTATGGTTTTCGCCCGCGGCTACGCCGAAGACATGCCCCTGGATCGCTGGTTCAATGAGGGCATCTGGAAACTGGAATCGGCGCTGACGCCCGAGATGGTGCGCTGGGGCGTGCGCCTGGCCATGATCGAGATGATTCGCGGGGGCGTCATCGGCTTCGCCGATCATTATTTCTACATGGACGAGGTGGCGCAGGCGGTCATCGAAAGCGGCATGCGGGCGAATCTGGCCTGGGCGGTGTTCGGGCGCGAGGAGGGGGAACTGGGCGTCACGATTCCCGGCACGGTGGATTTCGTGAAGCGCTACAACGGCGCGGCGGAGGGGCGTCTGCGGGCGTTGTTCGGGCCACACTCTCCCTATCTTTGCAGCGATCAGTTTTTGGCCCGCACCGCGGCTGTGGCCGTGCGCGAGGGCATCGGCATTCATATTCACGCCGCCGAGACCGCGGGGCAGGTGCAGGCCTCGCTGGCCGAATACGACATGACTCCCATCGAATTGCTGCATGACCGCGGCCTGTTCGAGACGCACACTATTGTCGCTCACGCTATTCACGTGAACCCTGTTGACATCGCCATTTTGGCGCAATCGGATGTGAATGTGGTGCAATGCCCCAGCACTCATCTGCGCTACGCCATGGGCGTGACGCCCGTGCCGCAGATGCTGGCGGAGGGCGTGAATGTGGCGCTGGGCGCCGATGGCGCCGGCAGCAGCGTGGCCCTGAATCTGTGGCGGGAGATGCGGTTGGCCGTGGTCACCCAGCGCCAGGCGCTGAATGATCCGGAGGTGATGGGCGGGTTGACGCCGCTGCGCATGGCGGCCCGGCATGGCGCCCGGGCGCTGAATTTTCGGGAGAGCGGCGTGCTGGCCCCCGGCTATCAGGCGGATCTCATCGTCATCGACGCGAATCAGCCCCATTTTCAACCCGTACACAGCATCGCTGCGGCTTTGATCTGGAGCACCGGGCCTGCGGATGTGCGAGATGTGATGGTGGCCGGGCGCTGGCTGATGCGGGATCGACAATTGCTGACTTTGGACGAAGCCAGCATCCTGGCCGGATTCAACAAGGCGCTGTCCGACATGATGTCGCGGCCTTTGGGACAGTTCAAGAAATATGAAGTGGATGAGCAATAGTCATTATCTCCAAACCTGTCAGGGTGTGGTCAGCGAAGACAACTTGGGCAGTTACGATAGACCATAAATTTTGACACAGGTGGGGGGATGCCTTACAATGGGTTCATTGACCGCCCGGCTCAAAATGGGCCTGTTGGCGGTCATTTTTGGGCGCAATGTCGCGCTCTTTTGCAACTTATCCAGTGTCCTTCTCCTGGGCGCTGTCATAGATTATGACCGGTGATCACTGACTGCTGATCACTGAGTACTGATTACTGATTTCCGGAGGACAGATGAAGGTTTACAGCAGCGACAAGATTCGCAATATCTCATTGTTGGGGCATAGCGGCTCGGGCAAAACAATCCTGGCCGAGGCTATGATCCACGCCACCGGCGCCACCAATCGCATGGGGCGCGTGGAGGATGGCTCCACTGTTTCAGACTGGGACGAGGAGGAAATCAAACGCTCCCAGTCTATTAACACCAGTTTGATCCCCTGCGAATGGGACGGTCACAAGATCAATGTGCTGGACACGCCCGGTTATCCCGACTTCATCGGCGATGTCATCAGCGCTTTGCGCGTCTCCGAGGCGGGCATGATCGTGCTGGATGCGGTTTCGGGCGTGGAAGTGGGAACCGAGCTGGCCTGGCAACAATTGGTGCAGGAGAATAAACCCCGTATGATCTTCATCAACAAGATGGATCGGGACAACGCTAACTTCCAGCGGGCGCTGGATGCGCTGAAAGAGACCTTCGATGGTAATTTCGTGCCTGTGCTGCTGCCCATTGGCGCTGAGCATGATTTCAAAGGCGTCGCCTCGGTGATCCGGGGGCGGGCCTATATGGGCAGCGACGCCAAACAGGAGGATGCGCCCGCGGACATGCAGGATGCGCTGGAAGAGGCTCATCTCATGTTGGTGGAGGCTGCCGCTGAAAGCGATGACGAATTGCTGATGAAATATCTGGAAGGCGAGGAATTGACCTCTGACGAGGTGTTCAACGGCCTGAAAAGCGCCTTTTTGGCGGGCGATGTCGTCCCCGTTCTCTGCGGCTCCGCCGCCAAGGAGATCGGCATCCGCACCGCCATGAACCTGATTCTGGCTCTGGCTCCCTCACCCGTGGAAGGCGCGCCCTATCCTGCGATTATCGATAACGAAGAAGGCGAACTCCCCGGCGATCCCGATGGTCCCACCGCCGCCCTGGTGTTCAAGACCATCGCCGATCCGTACGTGGGTCGCATCACCCTGTTCAGAGTGTTCAACGGGACGGTCAAGACTGATTCCCGGCTTTATAATGTGAACAAAAACAGCGAGGAGCGGTTGGGACATGTCTTCACCCTGCGCGGCAAGGAGCAAATCAAGGTGGATCTGGTGCCAGCCGGAGATATCGCGGCCGCGGCCAAACTCAATGTGACCGCCACCGGCGACACGCTGGCCGACAAGGGCGTGAATATCGTGCTGCCGCCGCCCCAATTGCCAAATCCCCTCTATGCCGTGGCTATCAAGCCTGTGTCCCAGGCCGACAGCGCCAAGATCGGCTCCGCCCTCAGTCGTCTGGTGGAGGAAGATCCCACCCTGCGTTGGTATAATGACAGCTCCATCCGCCAGATGATTCTGATGGGCATGGGAGATGTGCACATCACCATCGCCGTCAATCGTCTCAAGAGCAAATTCGGCGTCAATGTCACCACCGACATGCCCAAAGTGCCCTATCGCGAGACCGTATCCCGCACTGCTTCCGCTTCCCATCGCCACAAGAAGCAGACTGGCGGCGCCGGACAGTTCGGCGAGGTGCATATGCGCGTCGAGCCGGGCGAGCAGGATCAGGATCTGGAATATGTGTGGGAAGTCTTCGGCGGCGCTATCTCCTCCACCTTCAAGCCTTCCATCGAGAAGGGCATTCGCCAGGTGCTGAAAGGCGGCGTGCTGGCCGGGTACCCGGTGGTGGGCGTCAAGGTTGCGGTGTATGACGGCAAGGAGCACCCGGTGGATTCCAAGGACATCGCCTTCCAGGTGGCCGGTCGCGAGGCCTTCAAAAAAGCCTTCCAGGAGGCCGGGCCTATCTTCCTTGAGCCGATTTATAAAGTGGAAGTGACCGTGCCCGAAGAGTACATGGGCGACATCCTCAGCGATCTCAACACCCGCCGCGCTCGCGTGCAGGGCATGGACACGGTGCGCGGCAAGAGCATCATCACTGCCGAAGTTCCTTACGCCGAGCTTTTGCGCTACGCCAACGATCTCCGCTCCATCACCCAGGGCCGCGGCATCTACAGCATCGAATTCCTGCGTTACGAGCCTGTGCCGCAGCACCTTGCCCAGGCCATCATCGATGAGGCTAAGCGGGAGAAAGAAGACGAGTAAGCGTTCATCATCGTCATCAAATGACATCCAGACCGGAGGCCGCCGCGCCTCCGGTTTTTCTTTTGGGCAAACTATGATATGTTTGATGAGCAACCACCTTTTTTGTTTCGAATGGAGGCGATCAA
>JALSPL010000085.1 GCA_026985975.1 Anaerolineae bacterium
CAGGTCTTTGACCGGATACCCGACTTTGATCAGCGCCTGTTTGATGCGGCCCCGGTCGCCTGCGGCCACGAACAGCGAATCGTCCGCCGCCTCCAGCCAGAACGGCATCAGAGACTTGTCATGGCGGATGCGCTCCAGGATCACGGCGTCGGTGACTTGCAGGCGCAGACGATCGGGCGTGGCCGGATGCAGGATCAACTTGCCGTAAGCGCTGTGCCACTCCCGGATATCCACCAGCACGTTAGCGGGCAGGCTATAGCGGCTGTATTGGCGCAGCCCTTCTTCGATTTCAGAGAGTGATACGCCCAGCGCCGCCGCATTCCACAACGAGAGGGGCGTCACCCGATAGGTGTGGATGAACTCAGGAGATTTGACCAGCTCGGCGAAGAGCACCAGAAAATCGCGGCACGCCGCGTACTGCGGATGCGCCACCTCCAGCATCAGCGTGTGATCACTTTGGACGATGAGGGGACCGGGTTGCGTCATCAGGCTTTGACATCCTCGATGCGAATGGTGTAATCCTTGCGCAGAGTCTTGATGGCGGCCTTGACCTGATCTTCATAGCGCTGCGCGTAGGTGATGGTCAGGCTGTGTTTATCCGATGTGAACAGACAGCGCTGGGAGACCAGGAGGGCAGAAAAGCGGTCGAGCACCTCGGTGCTGGGGAGATGCAAGGTGGTGTAGGTCTCGCGTCGCAGCGTGATTCGTTTTTTTGCCTTGCGTTTTGGCGCCCGCTGCTTGCCCTGTTTGGGGAAGATGGTTTTTGCCGCGGCTGGCAAGAGGGTCAGCGCATCCTTCTTGTGTCGGATGAGCAGAGGCGCCAGCCTGGCCTGCTCCAATTGGCTGAAAAGCGCCTCGGACGAGTGTACGATACGCAGATTGGGTGAGATTTCCTCCACCGTGAACGCCTCCATTTCCGGCTGTTTTTGACCTTCCCACAGGGCGAAACCGCTGTATAGCGTAAAGACATCCGCATGCCCCATCCATTCTTCCAGCTCGATGCGCACATTTTGGGGCAGGGGCCTGTCGACCAGCCGTTGGAGGGTGGCGATGGGATTCAGATTGTCATCTTCGGCCAGCGAGGCCGCGGTGGTTTGCCGATCCAGCCTGAGCGTGATCACGCGATCTGTCGTCAATACTTTGGCGAAGGGCAAAAGCTGGTGGAGCACATGAAGGGGGTAGAACTCCGCCTCGACGTGGATCTCGAAATTTGGCTGCACCGTCACTTTTGGCGAGGCCAGCTCACCTCGCATCAGATGCACGAAGTGTGGGTGGACGCGAAACGCCCGCAGCCTGTTCCTTTCGGGATAGCCGCCGTGATATTTTTTTGCATAGGCGACATCCACGTATCCCAATATCAGGGGAATGCCCTCCAGAAAACGCTCCACATAGCGCCCCTCCACCCGCTCGAAGCCATCGGGCGCGTCATCCGGTATGGGATCGCGATTATATGAGTAAAGGGATTTGCCTTCGTAAAAGTTGCCGTAGCGGGAGACTTTCTTATTCCACCGATTTTTCCCCGGATTTTTGGGGATGAGGAAATAGGGATGATGCTTTTTGAGATAAGCGATCAGCGAAGCTGTGCTGCACCACACCCCCGGTTCGCACCGGGCCAGCAGGTCCAACAGAAAACGCCTGATTTTGGAAAACCGCAGACTGGGCATCACGCCCGTGGCCGCTCCCCAGGTGGTAAATCCATGAAGCCTGCCCAGGATGCTTTCAGAATAAAACTCGTTGAGGTCATATCCTTGTTCAGACCTCTTTTGGGTTCCTCTATGGATCAACGTTTCCAACAGCGTCTGTTCCTGTTCCAGAGGCGACTTTGCCAGGTATGCTTTGTAGTTATCCTCCAAAAACTCAATAAAGTTGTCCGGAAAAGAAGGGGTTTGACTGGTGTAACCGACATAAACGCCCTTTGTATCGTACTTCACCCAGCCCAGTTCTAGCGCCAGGCGATCCACATAATCCAGCCAGGTTGGCCCCCAGCTTTGACCGATGTATTCGATTTCCTCCTCATGTCCCATCAGCTTGAGCAGGCGTTTGCTGTGCGCCTTGGGCAGATCGTTGCTGCGATACATGCGCTTGATCTCGCGGTGGCGCACATAATCGATATAAATGTGCAGGTCCCTGCGGATGTCATAGGGCGTCACCATGATATCACATCGGCTGACATCAAAAGTCTTGATAGGCAGCTTGTCAGTCATGACGCTTTCCTCTCTTTGACTGCGAAATCGGCCTGAGTGACGATGCGCTGCACTTTGGACGTGAGGCCCGCGGGAAAGGCGATAAACTCATCATCAAGAGAGATGACTTTGGAGCCCAGCGCCTTCTCGATTTTGATCCTCAGACTCAGATCCTTCACCCGGGCCAGCATCAAATCCTTGTGAATGATCTGTTTCCCCCGGCGTTTATCCAGCTCCTCAAACACCTGTCTGAATCCGATCACATTTTCGCGCAGCCATTGGGCCAGCGGACTGGTGTGCACGGTCGCGGGCGCACGGCCCGTCCTGATGAAATCGGGCTTTGCCACCAGACGCTTGTCGATGATTTCGAACAGGGCGAGCTGATTGATATCCGCCAGCGTCTGGTAGGGAATGGTCTCCAGATCGATCTCCAGGAATCGGCCATTGGGGCTTTTCAGGTAGCTGGATGGGGTCAGATCGCTGGCTATCTCTGAAAGCAGCGGAGCCAGGCGATAGTACATTTGCCCGCCCGCTTCCTGCCGGACAAGACGCCCCTGCTCCCAGCCCGCCTCGCACAGGTCTGCGGCTGGCATATCCCCATCGCAGAACACTTTGTAGACCGGGGCCAACGCCTGCGGAGACGCCCACGCATCAGGAGTCAGTTGCGAGAGTGCATAAATCGTTGCCTCGATGGCGCTGTAAAGCTTCGCTTTGTCACTGGCGATGTCATACCTGGCCCATATTCGCTTCTTGCCAGGCAAAGATTGCTCCCAACAGGCGTTATGCCAGACCTCCATGCGCTCGATGGTGTACGGTTGATCCCCCAGATACAAAACGCCATCCTTGATCTGCCACCTATCCAGGATGGAATCGCATGGCAGCTTAATCGCGCGTCCCTTGATGATCCGCAGAAGCTTGCGGCGCGGCGCGTCCTCCTTGAAATCACCTGGTGTATCCAATGTGACGGCGTCGGGCAGCAGCGGCGGCAGATAGGCTTCGAATTCGGCGGGGAAGCGAAAACGCCAGCGCTCCATTTTGGTATCGCCCCGCTCCGCCTCCGCCATCAAGAGCAGCCCCTTGCGCACCAACGCCTTTTTTACCTGCCGCAGCGTTTCGGTGTATCGTTGGGTAAAGGTGCCGTAATATCTCTTGGTTTTGGCGGCGTCGCCATAAATGCGGGCGAAAGGGGCGATGCTTACCTCCTGATTCAGCTCTTTGAGAAAATACAGAAACGCGATTTCCTCGCGATTCAGCGATTTCAGAGCGGCCTCGACGCCGATGGGCGAGAGGAAAAAGTTGGACAGCATGGCGGGCGTGGCGATTTCCTGAGCAGAAAATCCACGATTTTTGCCGATGGCCTTGATGTCCGCCTTGCTGAGGACATTGTGGCACATTTCGTGCAGCATGTAGGATGAATCCATTCGCTGATCTCCAGGCTCCAGGGATTTTGTGGTGAGTGTGAGGCGACAATGGCATCATTTTACCATGATTTATCCTGAGGAAAAGCGCCAGACCCCTCCTTCTTTTCGCCTATCGCCACGGCAGTTGCAGCGCCGGATCTCCCAGCAGGGCAAAGGTGTGGATGATGTCGCGCTGCCCCGCGTTTTCGGGGTCGAGCTGGCGGGCCGATTTCAGCAGCGCTTCGCCCAGGGTGGAACTGCTGAACAACCCCTCGCCAAACAGCGCCCGCGCCATCACCAACTGGTTGTTGGGGAAGGTCTCGCCGGTGGGGAATAGACCCGCCACCGCGCCTTTGTCGGGCGTTAGCAGCAGGGTTTCGCCCAGGGAGGTGCGGCTGGGATGCTGGAAGTAGCCATTGAGACAGGCCCACACCAGCATGATGGGCAACCGTCCCTGCTGTTGCAGCCCGGCCACATCTTCGGTGGTGAAAATCTCCTCTTGGGCCCAGATGTCTACGGCGCCGTGGCCCATGTAGCTCACCAGCCCCCGCCCATCGTCCAGCGCCGCCAGCAAATCGGGGCGGATGTCATGATCCGGTGAAATGAGCAGGTTTTCAGTTTCGAAACCCCGGGGAATCAACCCCATCATCTCGTTGTTGAAGTCGTTGAAGTAAGGATCGTCATCATCGGCCACGAAAAGCAATCGTTGGATCCAATCGCCCGTCGGGCGTTCTTTTTCGTAGGCGATTGTCTTGTCCACCATTGCGGTGATGTCGGCGGGCGTCTGGCCCGGAAAACGGCCAATGGCCAGATCGGGCAGGCCATCGCCATCCACATCCGCCAGGGCGTTGTCACTGGCCGTTTCGCCCATCACCTGGGTGGCGACAAAGGCGGTGGGGATCAGGTTTTTGTTGGGGGCGTCGGGCAGATAGCCCAGGGGATCGTAGCTGGCGTCGCCCGCCAGCAACACGAAACGGGGAGCAGGGGCGGGCCAGGTCTCGGTTGCCCAGCGCAGAAAGGCGGTGATGGCGTCGGGCGATTGCAACCCGGCGCTGAATTTGAGATAGATCTGGTCGGTGGTGGCGATGGCGGTTCTCAGCCCCTGCGCTTCGCGCCAGTTTAGCAACGGTTG
>JALSPL010000086.1 GCA_026985975.1 Anaerolineae bacterium
AGCCTACTAGCCTACTAGCCTACCAGTCTTCCTGATCTACCAGTCTACCAGCCTTCCTGGTCTACCAGTCCACCAGTCTACCAGCTTTCCTGGTCTACCAGTCCACCAGTCTACCAGCCTTCCTGGTCTACCAGTCCACCAGTCTACCAGCTTTCCTGGTCTACCAGTCCACCAGTCTACCAGTCTTCCTGGTCTACCAGCCTACCAGCCTTCCCGGTCTACCAGTCCACCAGTCTACCAGCCTACCAGTCCACCAGTCTACCAGCCTTCCTGGTCTACCAGCCTACCAGTCCACCAGTCTACCAACTTGTCCACCCCCATCATGGCCGGGGCGCCAGGGTGAGGGGGATTTTCAGGGTCTTGCCGTCGCGATGGACGGTGAGGATGACTGTGTCGCCCGGGGCGTTGTAGCGGCCAAGATGCGCCAGCAGATCATCGAACACCAGCACCGGCTGATCATCGATGGCGGTGATGACATCGCCGCCGACTTTGAACGTCATGCCCTCGATGGTCTTGCTTTCCTTGCCGCCGCGCAGGCCCGCTTTGGCTGCGGGCGTATCGGGCAGCGCCTCCTCCACCAGCACGCCGCGATCCACTTGCAGGCCCAGGGCCCGCGCCGCAAAGGGCGAAAGGGTGACGCCGCGAATGCCGATGTAGGGATGCCGGAATGCGCCCGTTTCGATGATCTGCTGGCTGACCCGCCGGGCGAAGTAGGAGGGGATGCCGAAACCGATGCCCGAATTGCTGCGGGTTTTGGATTGCAGCATGAAGGTGACGCCCACCACCTCGCCGCGGGCGTTGAGCATGGGGCCGCCGCTGTTGCCGGGATTGATGGCGGCGTCGGTCTGGATGACCTCGGGCAGGGAATAGAGGCTCTCGGGCAGATTGATGAGTCGTCCCAGCGCCGAAACGATGCCGGTGGTGAGGGTGTTGGCGTTGCCAAAAGGGTTGCCGATGACCAGCAGCCGGTCGCCCACCTGCAGATCGTCGATGTCACCGAAGGTGACCGGACGCAGGTCCAGCCCCTGCGGGTCGACCTGGATCACAGCCAGGTCGGTGTTCTGGTCGCCGCCGATGATCTCGGCCGGCGCCTGAAGCCCATCATAAAACGTGACCACCACGCTCTCGGCGCCTTCGATGACATGTTTGTTGGTGATGATATGGCCAGCTTTATCGATGACAAAGCCCGAGCCCTCTCCGGTGCTGAAGAAGAAGGGATGCAGGGGCTCCGAGTCATCCGATTCTCCCAGCAGGTCTTCATCCAACACCTGAACGGAGACCACGCTGGGCGCAACCTGCTGGTAGACGCGGGTGTAGATCTGCGTTTCGATATCGCTGGCGTCGGCGGCGATGGGGGCTGCGGGCGTTGGGCGTTGTTCCGCCGCCGTTTCAATGATCTCATTGCTTGCCGGCGCAGCCGCAAATCGCCAGAAGAAGAAGCCGCCCACCGTCGCAAAACACATGAAGACGGTCAGCGCCAAAACGCCCAGGGCCGCAGCGATGAGAGGGAATCGGGAAGATGCTTTTGTGTTCATGGTGTTATTCGAGGTAGTGATCCAGGCCGTTTTCTCTCAGCGTCCGGATGATTTTTTTGACGTCCTGGGCCCGGTCTGCGGGCATCACCAGCACCACGTCATCCGTGTCCACTACGATCATATCCTGCAGACCGATGGTGGCGATGAGTCGGTTTTTGCTGAAGGCCAGGATGTTGTTGCTGTCGTGATCGAGATGGCGGGCCTGCACCACATTGCCGTTGGCGTCCTTGGGCAGCACTTCCAGCAGGGCCGCCCACGAGCCGATGTCGTGCCAGCCCATATCCACCGGAAACACCGCCACCCGCTTGGCTTTTTCCATGACGCCGTAATCGATGGTGACGTTGCCGGGGAGAGGCGTCCAGTAGGCGTCGAAAGCGGCTGTCTCCTCCGGCCCGCCCAGCGCCGGTTGCAGATGTTTCAGAGCGTGGTGAAGCCGGGGCATGTGGCGGCTGAACTGCGCCATAATCACATCGGCCCGCCAGATGAACATGCCGCTGTTCCATACGAAATTCCCCGCGGCCACAAAGGCCTCGGCCGTGGCCAGATCGGGCTTTTCGCGAAAACGGACCACGCGGCGGGCGGTCACGCCCTGATATGATCCCAGCGTTTCGCCCATTTCGATGTAGCCGTAGCCGGTTTCGGGATAGCCTGGTTCGATGCCCAGGGTGATGAGCTCGCCCGTTTGCGCCAGTTCCGCTGCGGCCCGCAGCGTTTGACGCAGCACATCGGGCCGGGTGATGAGATGATCGGCGGTGAGCACGGCCATCACCGCCTGGGGATCGCGGCGCAAAAGATGGATGGCGCCCAGTCCGATGGCCGCGGCGGAGCCCCGGGCCGCGGGCTCGCCCACGATGTTGCGGGCGGGGATCTCGGGGAGTTGCTCCCGCACGGCGTCCACATATTCGCGGTTGGTGATGACGAATATCTGCTCGGGCGGGACCAGCGGCGTCATGCGGTCGAAGGCCTCCTGTAACATGCTGCGCCGGTTGCCGGTGAGATCCAGAAATTGTTTGGGAGCGGTTTTGCGGCTGCGGGGCCACAGGCGACTGCCCACGCCGCCCGCCAGGATGATAGGGTAGAGATGTTCGTTCGGAGTCATAAGCTGAATGTCCTGGTCGCCATTGACCGGAGCGAGGCCTTAATCATTGATTCCAGAGTTTCAATTGATGGTTTTCATCCATCGATTTCAGAGCGTTGCGCATGGCCCGATCGGCTGCGGCTGTCAGCAGGCTGCGCCAGGCCAGCATTTTGATGAAAGGATGGTCCCGCTTGCCTGCTGCGACCGCGTCGCGCACCGAAAGCGTCAGCGCTGCGTTCTTGCGATCCTGGACCAGCGTCAGCCAGCGGGCCTGCTGCATCAGCCTCTGACTGAGCAGCGGGCGATTATTCTCATCCAGCAGAATGTCTGTGACCTGCTGATGCACAGCGCCATTTTTTTCCAGCGCCTCGCCTCTGTGATCTTTCAGCAGCATCGCCAGATCGGGCAACGACCACACCCATCCGGCGAAGGCGGGATGATCCAGCAGGGCGCGGGCCGTCGTTTCATCCATGGCTGCGGCCGATTTGGGGAGATTCGGCTCCGCCGTCGGCTTCGGCGGCAGCGCTTGCCCCGCCCACAGCCAGCGCCCGAAGACGACGATCTCGCCGGGCCAGGGAGAACCGGCTACAGCCATGGCTTGCAGCGCTTCATCCAGTTGTTGCAGCCCCAGCGCCGGATCAATTTCGGCCAGCAGCACATGATGGGAGCTGTCTATCATCCGCACATTGTGTTTGGCCCCGCGCGGCGCCGGCAGCGGCAGTATCTCCAGATCGAGATCAGGATAAGCGGACGCGTACACCACGCCCGACTCGTCATGCAGGATCAGCACCAGCAGATCGCCCTGATCGGTCAGGGGAGCGTTGTGGGTGTGAATGAACCAGATGAAACTGTGTCCCTGGGCGTTGACCGGTGACCACAGCGCCCGCAGGGTTCCGGCCCTCTCATCTTTCACGCCCGAAAGCCGCAATTTTTGAATCTGACGTCGCACCAAAGGCTGTAAATCAGGCTCCACCAGATGCCAGAGCGTTTGCAGCGTGCGGACAGCCAGCGGGTGTCGCGCGCCGCCCAGCGCTTTGAGGATATCCCGTTGCAGTTCGGCGTCGCCATACGCGGCGATGGCCAGCAGCAGCCGCACCCGCCGCGGGTCCTCCATATCCATGATGACTTGCAGCACGGCATGGACGATTTCCGGGGGCTCATCCAGCAGTTGTTCTGCGTATTCCACCAGCACCAATGGCTCGGTTTCGGCGATGGCAATGGCCTCTTCGCCGCTTTCTCGGGCCACATCGTAGGATGCGGGGATGCGTTGCGCCATGGCCGGATCGATTTCCTGGCCCAAATAGCGCTCCAGGAGCATGACCGCAGTGAGACGGGCGGCGTCGGAGCGAGATTCATCCATGGCGGCCTGGCGCAGGGCGGCAATGGTCGGGTCGGGGTCCAGATATTTGACCAGACGCCCCAGGCCGCCGCGCAGAGCGGGATCGCTGGCTTCGAGATTTCGCAGCAGCGCTCTCAGCACCGGCTTGCCCCTGGCCGCCAGTTTTTTGGCCATTTGATCTTGCTGGTAGGCGTTGCGGGCTTTGGCCAGATCTTTGACGGCCCGTTCGATGGCCAATCGATCGCCGAAGCTGTGCAGAATGCGGGAATCTTGATCGCTCATAGCGCAAAATGATAGCACATTCTCTATTCGATGACCACATCCCCCGCCCAGATCGTGTGTAAAGCGCCCGCATCGTCCCGCACCAGCAGCGCTCCCTCGGGCGAGACATTCTCGGCCCGGCCCGCCAGCGGTTTCTGGCCCCCCCGCTGCACCGTCACCCGTCGCCCCAGCGGCTCCAGCTCGCGCGCCCAGGCATGATGCGGAGACGCGCCCGCGCGCAACGCTGCGTAACGCCGCCCCAGGGCAGCGATGAATGCGTCGGCCACGGCGGCGACATCAAAACTGCGTCCGGTGACGCTGCGCAAGCTGGCGGCGGTTTCGGTCAGGGGGCCTCGCCCGAAATCGTTGTTCACATTCAAGCCCAGCCCGATGACGGCGTAGCGCAGCCACGGCCCATCGTTTTCGATCTCGGTGAGAACGCCCGCCAGTTTTTTGCTCTCCAGCAGCAGATCATTGGGCCATTTGGGTTTAGG
>JALSPL010000087.1 GCA_026985975.1 Anaerolineae bacterium
AAAATGCCGCCCCGACGTTGGCTGGGCGTTTGCCCCAGGTGCAAAGATGATGTCCTCCAAATTGGTAATGGGAATCGATGTAGGAACCCAAGGCGTTCGTGTGGTGGTTGTAGATCATAATGGCGTTCTCCATGCTTCAGCTCGACTGCCGTTTTCGTTGTCATCCACCATACTGCCGCCAGGTTGGATTGAACAAGCCCCGGAAGTCTGGTGGGACGCCGTCCAAGATGCCATAGGAAAAACTCTAAACCAGCTCAAAACAAAGGGCTATCAACCGGTAGATATTGTAGCATTGGGGGTGGATTCCACCTCCGGCACCCTTGTGCCTGTTGATGCCGATGGACATCCCTTGCGCCCAGCTATCATGTATAATGATAATCGCAGCCTGGATGTATTGCCGTTAGTCAAGGATGCGGGAATAATACTAGAAGAGAAATTAGGTTATGCGTTCCAGAGTTCTTTTACCCTGCCAAAGATTCTTTGGTTGCGTATTCATGAACCTGATCTATTCGAAAAGACAGCTTATTTTCTACATGCGGCCGATTATATCCTCAGTCGGATGACTGGAATCTTTGGCAGCAGCGATCACACCAACGCACTCAAGACAGGATTTGACGTAATCGATTACGCTTGGCCTGATTTCATTGAGCATCAACTGCTCATTCCCTTCGCCAAACTTCCCACCATCGTTGCTCCTGGCGCTCCAATAGGACAGATCTCCACCGAGGCCGCCCGCACAACCGGTCTATCCCCTTCCACACAGGTTGTAGCTGGCATGACCGACGGCGTCGCTTCGCAGATTGCCTCGGGAGCGGTGGCAGCGGGGGAATGGAACTCAACCTTGGGCACAACGCTTGTGCTCAAAGGCATCAGTAAGCGTTTGCTTAAAGACCCAATGGGACGATTCTACTGCCATTTACATCCTCAGGGCATGTGGATGCCGGGAGGAGCCAGCAATACCGGTGCAGAGTGGATTCCTAAAAATTTTCCCGGTCGGGAACCAGCAGAGATGGTGAAACAAGCATCCTCCCGTCTTCCGACCAACCTCATCGCCTATCCATTGATGCGTCGGGGCGAACGCTTTCCCTTCATAGCCCCCCACGCAGAGGGATTCATTGAAGGTGAGCCTGCTGATGGGGCCGTGCAATTCGCCGCCATGATGGAAGGCGTGGCCTTCTTGGAAAGACTGGCTTATGAAACGCTTGAGAGTCTGGGCGCTGAGGTGGGAAGCAAGATTTATGTTACAGGTGGCGGAGCCAGATCTGACATTTGGCTGCAAGTGCGGGCTAGTGTTTTGGATCGAGAAATGGTTCGTCCGATTCTGGGGGAGGCGGCTATGGGATCAGCATTACTGGCGGCATCCCATACACTGTATCAAGACCTGGCAGAGGCTATCCAGCACATGGTTCGCATTGCCACTAAGATTGAACCAAAGACGTCGTGGCGGGAGTTTTACGAAACGCAATACCAGTATTTCACCCAGGCCTGTCAAAAACGCGGCTATTTTCCTGAATGATAGGAGCAGATGATGTCTAATCGTATTCTTGTAGACTTGGTAAGTATGTCAAGTAGTGTAAACTCTTTTCTGTAAAATTGGCAGAAGGCAGGCCAGTGGCATCCTGTTAATCACCATAGTCTACAGGAGGAAATCCACATGCCCTGCCAAGACCATTGCACCTTCCCAAACGAGATCGTGGAAGGAATCATGAGCCAGGGAATGGACTACATTCCGGAAATGATCCGTATTTTGATCAACCTTGCCATGCAGATGGAGCGTCAAGCCTATCTGCAGGCGGCGCCGTATGAACGAACGGCCGAACGGAAAGACTAAGCCAATGGCTACAAGCCCAAGACCATTGCCACGCGCATGGGGCCGATCACCTTGGACGTGCCGCAGGTGAGAAAAGGCGATTTCCATCCGCAGTCGTTGGAGGAAGGCGCCCGGAGTGAACGGGCGCTGAAACTGGCGCTGGCTGAGATGTATATCCAGGGCGTATCCACCCACAAGGTGGCGGCCATCACCGAAGAATTGTGCGGGGTGCATGTCTCGTCGACGCAGGTGAGTCAGGCGGCGGCAGGGCTGGATGCACAATTGGAAGCATGGCGCAATCGGCCGTTGGGGCGTTATTGTTCCCTGTATCTGGACGCTCGCTATGAGAAAGTTCGGGTGGAGGAGCAACTTTTCGCCAGCGGCTTGCCCGTCACCATCCTCCAGCCCACAGCCTATATGCAAAACCTGGCGGCGCACTGACCCGAGATCCGCGACGAGGGGCTTTTACGACAGCCTTACGCACCTGAAACCCGCATCAGCCTGGTGGATCTGGCAGATGTGGCCGAAGCGGCCGCGTGCGTCCTGCTGGAACCAGGCCACGAGGGGGCTATCTATGAACTGGTGGGGACGCGAGGGCTTTCTCAGCATGAAGTGGCGGCAACTTGCGCCCAAATCCTGGCGCGTCCGGTGCGGGCGACAGGGATTTCGCGTCGGGCGTGGGCCAGCAAAGCCGCGGGGCTCAGCGAATACGCCCGATCCTCCTTGCTGAAGATGTTCGAGTATTATGAAAACAATGTCCTGACAGGGAACCCCAATGTCCTGCGCTGGCTGTTGCGCAGAGAACCGGCCTCTTTGGCTGATTTTTGCCGCAACCTGGCCGCAGATCACTCGTAAACCCGGTAGAAATCCGACGCCCAGCGGATGATCAGCGTCATGGCGACGCCCGAGGCCAGGGCTATCTTCTCGGGCGAGGCGGTAAAGGGGAGAACCATCAGGGGCAGAAAGGCCGAGATGAGCATGATGGTGCGGGCCTGATGTTTCACAAAATAATTTACGACAAAATAAGCTGCGACGTAGATGGGCAGCGCCAGAGGGAATTGCCACAACGCCAGACCGGCGCTGGTTCCGATGCCCATGCCTCCTCGAAAATCGGTGAATACGGGCCAGCAATGCCCGACCACCGCGGCCACGCCCGCCAGGGGAATCACCCAGGGGCTGGGAAAAATCAGTTGCACCAGCCATACTGCAAACGCCCCTTTGACTACATCCAGCAATGCGGTGAGCGCGCCGGCCAGGGGATGGATGTTGCGGAAGACATTGGTGGCCCCGGTGTGCCCGGAACCGCTGACGCGGGGGTCGGGGCCGCCGAAGAGTTTCGAAAAAATCACGCCCGACGGGATGGAGCCGATGAGGTATCCGGCAGCCAGGGCGAACATAACGCCCCAGATGGACAATTCCAGGAAATCAAACATCTCAGACAATCACCCGCAACCGTTGGGGAATCGTGGTGATCTTGATACAGTGCAGATTTTCGGAGATAGTCTCGCCATCCGCCTGACAGGGCAGAGGAAAATCGCTCTTCAGCGTCACCGATTTCGCCCGATCCATGATGATTTTGGGATGATCGGCATGGCGGCCCTTCATCAGTTTAGGAATCAAGCCCCCCACCTCCCTGCGATGGACGTCACCGGCGATGCACAGATCCAGGATGCCGTCATCATAGCGGGCCTGGGGCGCTGCCAGAAAACCGCCGCCCAGTCGCGGGCCGTTGGCAATGAAGGTGATGAAGGAGGGTGTTTCCAACGCCCGATCATCCAGCGTCAGATGCACCTGCGGCTTTTCGAAGTAGGTCCACAGGGTCTTGAGCACTGCGGCCATGTAGATGGCAAAGCCGCGCAGGCGCTTGATTTTGTGAGCCTCGATGTTCACGCGAGCATCGAAGCCGCAGCCCAACATATTGACGAAATAGCGATCCGGCGCGTTGTCGAACTCAGCCCAGGCCACATCGATGACGCGGGTGTGCCCCCGTTTCAATCGATCCACCGCTTCGCCCACGCCATCGCGAATGCCCAGCCCCCAGGCGAAATCATTGCCGCTACCCATGGGCAAGACGCCCATGGTGGCGGGAGCCACGCCCTCTGCGCCTGCCGCCGCCAGCAAAATGCCGTTGGCCACTTCGTTCACCGTGCCATCGCCGCCCGCGGCCACGATGAGAGGAACGCCCGCCTCCGCCGCCTCTTGCGCCAGGCGGATGGCGTGACGCCGCTCCTCGGTGAGTTTCACTTCATAATCCAGATCGCTTTGGGCCAGATTTTGCAGAACGACATCGATGGCATGCCTGCTGTCGCCCCGGTTTGAAAAAGGGTTGAAGATGATGAGCATGTCGGACATAATCGGTGCGGCGTCATTCCTCCAATGAATTTGGGACTTTTATTTTACACACATTTGTGCGAAGTGAATAATCGGAAACAGGGGATCTTCCGAATGAGTGGAGAATCGCATCCACTAAAGTCGACGCCACATTTTCTTTCATTTTCCTCACACTGTCGCGTCTCCGCTCTCTGTACGGCTCAATGCCGGATACGCAAGCGGTTACAGAAAATTAGAAAAATCATTGAGGCGCGTCCTGAACGAGTTGGCAGCGTTCATACGTCTTCGCCCGGAGGTAAACCTCTGTGCTACTATTGCCAAGCCCGTTGGGCTAGGCCCGTAGGGCCTTTGCACCGGTAGCCCATGACTTCCAGCCTTGGGCGGAGGCGGCAGAACAAAATCTGGCATTCGCCCCAATTTTGAAACACGCCCCCCTGCACTTGGAGGGATTGACAAGGCGAGAGGAAAGCGCGAAAATAATAATGTCCGCAAAAACACCGATGGGGATCGGGCCTGGGGCCTGGAAACAACTTTGACCGCAGGACCGGTCTATCGCATTT
>JALSPL010000088.1 GCA_026985975.1 Anaerolineae bacterium
GAGCTGGCGGGCACGCTGGAGTGCCAATTGGCCAATATCGCCGACGAGCTGGCCTGGAACACCAGCGATCTGGATGACGGCCTGTATGCGGGCATTCTGGATGTGGCGGATCTGGCGACTCAGCCTTTGTGGCAGCGGGTGATGGATAGTCTGGGATTGCCGCACCGCCTGGATCGTCTGGATTCTCTGACCCGGGCCCGGATTATCCGGCGGCTGGTGGGCATCGAGGTGACGGACGCCATCGACTACACATACGCCCAACTGCTGGCGCATCAGGTGCAGTCGGTGGATGATGTGCGGGCCATTGGTCACAATATCGCCGGATTCAGCCCCGATATGGCCCGGGCCAACGCCATTCAGAAGCGCTATTTGTTTGATCACTTCTATCGCAGCTACCGGGTGGTGCGCATGGCCACCAAAGCGGAGCTGGTGCTGACGCGTCTGTTCGAGGCGTATGTGCGGGAGCCGCGCATGTTGCCGCCCGACACCCAGCGCAAGCTGGAATCAGGCGAAGACGACATGCACCGCGTGATCTGCGATTATCTGGCGGGCATGACCGATCGTTACGCCATCCAGGAATACGATCGCCTGTTCAACCCCGACGAACGCGTCTGAATCCTCTTCGCCGCTTATTTTCTTCGTCCCAGCAGCTCGATTTCTGCGCTTTCGATGACCGGAACGCCGTCGCTGGTGGCGGCCCCGAATTTGACCCGACGCACGCGGCCGTCCAGACGCAATTCTGCAGTTTCCAGCGAGATGGCCTGGCCTTCGCGCAGGGGAAGAACGGGCGCGTCTTCCGCCACGTAACGCGCCTTGAGATCGGGATCGGTGACAATGACAGGGGGCGTCAGCGCGATTTCCGTGGTCTGGGTGTCGCTTTTATCGAACAGCCAAACTTCCAGCGTTAGCGCCAGATTGGGATTGTTGGGGGCGGTCTTGCCGACGCTCAGGCCATATTCTCCCAAATAATCATCATTGGGCTCGATGGCGATGATGGTGTTGTAGGCGGGGTCGCCATCGAAGCGTAGCACCTGCGGCGAGGGCAGCTCATTTTCCTCATCCAGTTCTGTATCCAGTTCTGCGCTCTCGACCTCGTCGGGAATGGGCGGTGGCGGCGCCGAGATGGTTTCGGGGCTTTCCGGTTCGATGTCGGTCTCTGTCACATCCTCTGTCACATCCTGTATCTCTTCCGTTTCGTCGATGTCGGGCGCTGGCTCCTCTACCGCAAAGTCTGACGCTTCCTCCTCAGGGAAATCGAAATCGTCCGGAGG
Organism: Anaerolineae bacterium; assembly: GCA_026985975.1. Classification (GTDB taxonomy): domain Bacteria; phylum Chloroflexota; class Anaerolineae; order J102; family J102; genus M2005. Next base: position 1,272 of record JALSPL010000088.1, read on the forward strand.
CGGGGGCGTTTCATCGGGGGCCATGATTTCGGGCGCTTCGATGATGTCGGTTTCTACGATGACCGGGGGCGTCCAGTCGACAGTCTCTTCCGATTCAGGCTCCTTCCCCGTCATCGCGGCGTAGGAGGCGTCCGGCGAGTCGAAATCGTGCGGGCGCTGGGGCGGGATGTCGGTATAGACCGCGTCTTGGGGGGCGGCGTCAGCGGGCGGCGGCCCGGCGAAGCTCTCAACGGGAGCGCTGCGTTGGTTCAATAATCCGAAACGCTGGGCGATGAAGATGAGCGCAGCCAGCACGCCCAGAGCCAGCAGCGGGATCAGCAGCCACAAAAAGCTGAAACTGCGAGATGAGGAGGCGGCGGGATGCGATGCTGAGGGCGCCGCGGGCGTGGCGGGCAGATGCAGATCTCGGGCCAGGACGTGAAGATAAGCCGCGTCGGCGGGATTGCTCGTCTCGATGGATTGGGCCAGATCATTGAGCATGGGGCCCAATACATTGGGATCATCCCAATAGCGCAGCCGTTTACCCGCGGTGCGCAAATCGTGTGTGGCCCCGTAGCTTTCCGCCGCCATCAGCAAATAGTCATTCAGGGCGTCGGAATGCAGTTCGTTGGGATAAACCTGTGTGTACTTGACGGGGAAAAGCAGCCAGCCGAACACCAGCCATCCCACCAGCAGCCCAATGGCGAAGATCGCCGCGCCGCGCCAAACGGGGCTGATCGGGCGATCTTGTGAAAAGAAGTTTGACTTTTTGAAAAAATCTGTTCGTTTCGTCATGATGTCGGGGGAAACGTCTAATGACGGGAAATCCTGCGCCGAGAATTCAAGAAGATTTGGCGGAGTCTGTGGGGGAAATGGATGATAGCTTAAGTATAGTGTAGGAATCCGGGAATGGCAAAACGATTTCACGATTGTCGATGCGCCCGGACGTCACGCTCCGGGCTGATTGATCACCAGATCAACGATATATTTATCCGGCACTTGTACGGCGACAATGCGCCCCTTGGCGCAGATCTCGCCGCGGGCGGAAAGTTCGATTTCGATCACGATCTTTCTGTCTTTGATCTCCGCCGCCCGGCCGCGTAATGTCAGCTCCTCGCCCAGGGGCGTCGGCTTCAGATAATCGACATGCAGCGAAGCTGTGAGGAATCGCAGGGGCGGGCCGTCATCGTTCATCTCGCGTCGGGCGGCCCGGTAGGCGTAGGCTGCGGCCGAGCCTGTGCCATGACAATCGATCAGCGACGCGATCAGGCCGCCATACACGTAGCCGGGGATGGCGATGTGGTAGGGTTGGGGCGTGAACCAGGCGACGGTTTCATCACCGTCCCAATAGCTTTGCAGATGATGCCCGTGTTCGTTCAGGCGTCCGCAACCATAGCAATGAGCCAGATGATCGGGATAGTAGTCCTGGAAAGGCTTTTGAGCAGCGATGATTTCTGCTTTGTGATTGACGCTCATAATGACCTCGTTACAAAATCAGCAGCGGGAAGACGTTACCTGAGTATAATCCTTTTTGGTCATCCTGCGAAATTTAATGCAGGAAGGCTTTGCCATGCGTTTGTCCAGAAGCGCTTCAATGCGTACAATGTAGGAAACTCATACATTTTTTACAAAAGCGTCCAGGCAGGCAAGTTGTTCAGTGCTGGATGATAGAGCGAAAGTCTGACATGGTCGCTTACGACGCTCACTTTCAGGAGGTCAATGTGGACCGAGTAGGTTTATATTTGCAGGACGCCCACCCCATTCGCATGGGGATGGAACTGGCTCAGTACGCCGAGAAAAAAGGATTCGAGGCGGTTTGGCAGGCGGAATCGCGTTTGGTGCGCGACGCCATTGTGCCTATGGCCGCGTATGCCGCCGTGACCGAACGCATCAAAATCGGCAGCGGCGTCATCAATAATTGGACCAGAAATATCGGATTGCTGGCTGCTACTTTTCTCACGCTGGATGATCTGGCCCCCAATCGCGTGATCTGCGGCATCGGCGCCTGGTGGGATCCCCTGGCCCGGAATGTCGGCATCAATCGGCGCAAACCGCTGAAAGCCATGCGCGAGACGGTGTATGTGCTGCGAGAGCTGCTCTCTCTGAAACGCGTCACCTTCCATGGCGAATTCCATCATGTAGACGGCATCGAGCTGGATGTGGTCCATGGACGCCGGGAGCCCCGCAATGTCCCCATCTATATCGGAGCCACCGGCCCCAAGATGATGGAACTGACCGGCGAGATCGCGGACGGCGCCGTGCTGAACTATTGCGTGCCGCCCGAATACAATGATTACGCCATGGAGCAACTTGATAAAGGCGCCCGCAAGGCCGGCCGCAGCGTTTATGATCTGGATCGACCGCAATTGGTGGTCTGCTCGGTGGATCATGATCGACGCAAGGCCCTGGATGGCGCCCGCGAGCTGCTGACCCAATATCTGGCCCAGCAGCCCCATATCGCCAAAGCCAGCGGCGTCAAGCCCGAGGTGGTGCAGGAGATTCAGTCCATTTTGGGCTGGCCCGCCACCCACGAGCAGATCAAGAAGGCCATGCACCTGGTGCCCGACGACCTGGTGCAGCGCATCACCGCCAGCGGCGCGCCCGAGGAGGTCAAGGCCAAGGTGCAGGAGTACATCGATCGCGGCGCCACCTATCCCATCCTCTATCCTTTGGGCGATCCCAAGCTGATGATCGACGTTTTTGCGCCCAATCAGGATTAGGCGTCATGCTCGTTTTCAATAAAAAGCCCCGCTCATTCGTGAACGGGGCTTTTGTCGTTGAAGGAGAGGCGTGACTGTCAGCGTAATATCAGGTCGCCGAAGGCGGTGGCGTCGCTGTAGGTGGAGTAGCTGGCCCAGACCAACTGGCTGTCCCGCTCGCCGCCGTCATCGTCATCGTTGATGGCGAAATCAATGCCGATGGTTTGGCCCGGGCTGAGGCTGGCGACGCCCAGTTCGGACAGAGGGATGGCCATTTCCACTTGATAGCCGTGATCATTGGCCCGGATGGCCCATTTTACATCGGGATTGTCGATGGTCAGCGTGCGATCAGCGGCAACGCCATCGAAACGCACGGTGTATTGATGATCGCCGCCGCTGCCGCTGAAAGCGTCGTCATCATTTTCGCCGTCTACGCCTATCTCGATGCTGTCATCTTTCCACAGATCTGTGCTGTCCACCTGGATGCGTTCATCCCGGACATCGAAGGCGAAATAGAGGAAGTGCGCGTCCCAGCGAACCCGGACCAGGGCGCTGCTGTCGTTGGGATTATCGATGGCTTCGGGATGGTTGATGCGGTTGACGGAACCGGCGTCGAGAGACAGGCCCGCTCCGACCCATTCGTCCAGGACGCCATCGATGGCGGCGGCTCCCTGCGAGGCCTCGATGCGTTTGGGCGCGCCGGGCGTGGAGGTGGGAATGGGCGTGGTGGGCCGGGTGGGGGTGG
>JALSPL010000089.1 GCA_026985975.1 Anaerolineae bacterium
CACCCTCGCCATCACGCCCGGCATCCACTTCTATCCCGGCCAGAAATTACCCTTTATCCAAAAAAGCGTCTATGAAATCATTCCCCGCGGTCTGCAACTTCCTGGCGACAAAAACGGCTTCAACCCTAACATGGCAGGGGGCCTGCTGGCGCTGTTTCTGCCCCCGGCCCTGGCCCTGAGCATCCGCTCCCAAAACTGGATGCAGCGGCTGCTGGCCATCATCACCACTGTCATCCTTGCCGCCATTCTCCTGCTCACCCAGTCTCGCGGGGCCATTCTGGGCGCAGCCATCGCCCTGGCGCTCGTCACCGGCATCATGAGCAAGCCGCTGCGCTGGCTTTGGTGGGCCGGGGGTCTGCTCAGCCTGGGCCTGTTGGCCGTTCGCGGCGAAAGCATCCTGCAGACATTTATGAGCTCCGATTCGGGCAATGGCGTTCACTCCCTGGCGCAGCGGGTTGAGCTCTGGAGTCGGGCCATTTACGCCGGTCTGGATTTCCCCTTCACCGGCATCGGACTGGGGCAATTTCCCGATACGGTGCGCACGCTCTATCCCGCCTTTCAGGTCATTCTCACAGCCGATGTGCCCCACGCTCATAACATCTATCTACAAACCCTGGCCGAGATGGGCTATCCTGGCATCATCATCATGCTCGCGTTCCTCTTCATCCTGCTTTTTGTGCTCATCCGGCGCATCCAGCGGAGGCAAAACAGCATGGCCACGCTGGCCACCGGTCTGCTGGGCTCGCTGACGGTCCTGCTGGTGCATGGCATCGTGGATGTGCCCACCTACTCCCCTCTCTCCGCCATCGTCATCTGGGGCCTGTTCGGGGTCATGATGGCGGTGGGCCTGGCGGGCGATGGCGTCCCGCCTGCGGAGGTCGCCCATGATTAACTGGTACGGCCTCTTCACCAACAGTTTGTGGATCATCGGCGCCGCCTTGCTGCTGGCCAGCCTCAGTTGGAGCCTTTATGCCGCGACGCTGGCCCGAAACGGCTGGCGGGCGCAGCTAAAATCGCCCGATTTCACTCTGGCCTCGGCCGCGGGCATGACGCTGCTCATGCTGGGCCTGGGCTTTCAGCGAGGAACGCCGCTGTGGCAATCGGCCCTCTGGTTCATGCTGGCCCTGGCCTTTGTTCTTCTCGCCTGGCTGGCCTGGCGAGAACATCTTGGCGTCCCCACCGACGTCAAAGCGCTGGCCCGAACCCAGATCTCGGGCGTGCGCGGCATGGCCATCGGGCTCATCCTGCTGGGCGCGCTTCTGGCCGCCATGTACGCGTTCACCATCCGCCCCTGGATGCAGCCCGACGAGCCCCGCCACTACGAAGTCGCCCAGCATGACGCCCGTTTGGGGCGACCGGGTGCGAACTACGGCGATGTCAATCTTGACTGGGAACGCGAACTCATCGCCGACATGGAGGCCCAAAACTTCTGGTGGTACGGCTACTCAGTCACCGGCTGGGACCCAAATAATCTGCCCCAATCATTTGAGGAAATCTGGGAGCCCCGTTATTCGCGGGCTTTCTTCCAGTTGCCCCTCTATTACGACATGGCCGGACTTTTGCTTTACACCTGGGGAGATGATCTGTCGCTCTCGCAATCGGTCATGCTGCTGCGGTTTTTCGGCATACTCTGGCTGATCCTCAGCCTGGGCGGCATTTACGCCATCGGCCGCGAACTCTTCCCCAAACATCCGCAAATCGCCCTGGGGGCTCTGGCTTTTGCGGCGCTGTGGCCCGCACATCTGGCCGCCAACGCCGCGGTCAACAACGACCCCATGGCCGAGGCCCTGGTGATTTGGACGACATTCTTCGCCGTCAGACTGCTGCGCCGCGGGCCGAATTTCAGGACCCTGACCTGGTTCTTTTTGCTTACAATCCTCAGCATCTACACCAAACGCACCGCCTTCAGCGTTCTGGCGTTGCTGTTGACCATTCCCCTGTGGGGCGCGCTGCAGATTGGGCGTAACGCTTCGCGTCGGTCCCGCATCGTCGGTGCAGCCATGCTGATTGGGGGCGTCGCCGCCATCCCCGCGCTGCTGTTCATTATCCAGGCAACAGGCAAATACTGGCTATCCACATCTGTGCTTGAAAACGCCTCATTCGCCAAAGCCTGGACGCTGGTGGCCGCCGCCCCCCTGGGCAAATTCCTTCTATCCCTTTATCGCACTTTTTGGGGCTGGTTTGGTTGGCTACGCGTCCCCCTGCCCGGTTTCATCTACTGGGCGGGCGCCATCATCACAGTCGGACTCGTCGCATTGCTCATTCTGGGATATCTACAGATTATCACAAAGAAACTGGCCGCCTGGCAAAAAGCGGCGCTGGCGCTTCTTCTTTTGACCTTGATAACCCAGCTTGGTCTCACTCTGGGCAAAGACATCATCTACGGTGATTGGAAAGGCGGCTCCACGCCCCAAATACGCTACCTTTTTCCTGTGCTGCCGGCTATCCTGACGCCAATCTTCCTGGGCGCACAACGCATCATGCCAGCATCCAGACGATCTCTGGCCCTGGCTACCCTGATCGTCTCACTCCTGATCTTCAATTTTTACATTTTGGCGTTTATCCTGTATCCTTTCTTTTGGCTTTAGCTCGGGTATGGCCACCCTCTTCCCATCGGGCCGGGCCAGATTATTGTTGCCGCGTGACAGTCACGCAAGTCATGAAAGCAATGATCCATGATAAAATACTGGGTCGACTGAAAAAAGATTGATCTCACGCAAAGTCACAAAGCCGCAAAGAAAAATGCCAGGATTTCGCCAAGGAAAATCGGCTGAAACCCCATCATTTTTGCTGTTTCCTCTGCCGCCGCTGTTGATTCCGGCCTTTTTTTCAGGAGAGCCAATACTTACAGCATATTAACGCGCCATCCCGAACGCCACAGAGATATCATGAACAAACGACTACAAATCCTCGTCTTACTGATGCTGGTGATGACTATCGTCGGCATTGCCGGCACGACCTCTCTTTACGCCCGGGACCTCAACGATAACATCGTCGATCCGGCCCCGCCCCCCCCGGACTCCCCCGCCAACCCTTACGGCGTCTGGTTGTTGCCCAGCCTGGAAGGCGGGCTGCAATTGCGGGACGCCAACGCACTCTGGACCACGCTTTTTCTGAACTGGGCGACGGTTGAAAAATCTCCCGGACAATACGACTGGTCGGAATGGGACGGCATTCTGGGAAAAGCAGCAAGCGAAGGGTATCAGGTCATCACCATCATCACCGGCAATCCCTCATGGGCGGCGGATACAGCCTGCGGGCCCATACGCCAGGAACATCTGGACGATTTTGCAACGTTCATGCACGAAGCCGTTGTGCGTTACAGCCGCCCGCCCTACAATGTCAAATACTGGTCTTTTTACAACGAGCCCGATAACAGCGACGCCGTCGATTTCGCCTGGCTGGGCGGCTGCTGGGGCGATGCGGGCAACCCCAACGCCGCACCAGGAGCCGGCGGGAAAGCCTACGCAAAAATGCTCAAGGCCGTCTATCCGGCAATGAAAACCGCCAACCCCCAGATCTATGTGGCCCTGGGCGGTCTGGCTTACGATTACTTCACCACAGATCCTGACCACGGCGTTTTCGACCCCGCCTTCCTGGATGATATTCTGGCTGAGGGCGGCGCCGATTATTTTGACGTCATCAACTTCCATTACTACCCCTGGTCGGGTTGGCGCTGGGAGCCGACAGGAGCCAATCGTTACCAGAAGCATATCGCCTACAAGGCCCGCTGGCTGGCCAACGAAGTCTATAACGCCAGCGGACAGCGCAAGCCTGTCATGTGCACCGAAGTGGGCGAAACCTCCCACAACAAAGACGGCGTCCCCGACTATCGGCGGCAGATTTGGGCCATTTACCAAAACATTCTGGCCGCCCAGATGGTCAACATTTATCCCATTCTCTGGTTTACCGGCATCGATCTCCAATTCTCCATCGAATATGATGGTCGGCGTTACGGATTACTGAACCTGGATGGCTCGCCAAAGCCCAGCTATTACGCCTATAAAGCCCTGGCCACCGAGCTGAAGGACGCCACATTCATCCGTCCGCGCGATGATTTACCCAACCGCTTTGAGGGTTATGTTTTCAACGATCGAGGCCGCACGAAAACTGTATTGTGGATGTATGAAGGAGATCCTGACTTCCCGCCACCGCAGCCGCAGGATTTGAGCGTATCGCAACCGGGTGGAAGTATGCGGGTTGTGAAGGTGCGCGTCAAACCTCACGGCGATAATGATCTGGATATCGTTTCCGAATACACCATCACCGATGGCGGCCAGGGAGATGGCGATGGTGTTGCGAATAGCGCAATCCAGGTTCAGATCGACGAAGATATTCGCTTCTTCGAAGACCTGTCCATGCCCGCCTACACCCCAACGCCCTCACCGTCCTACATGTATCTACCTGTCTTTTTGCACTGAGCACAGGCATCCACTTCCTCGATGCGTCAATCTGCATTATCAAACTCCGCCACACGCCGAGGCATCGGTCTGGCGCTGGGGCTGAGCATGACCGTTTTTGCTCTCTACATGCTGGCGCGCACTGTGGATTGGCGCTCGGCGTTACAGTATATCCGTCAGGTGCGCGTCACGTGGCTGCTGGCGGCCATGCTGGCCCTGTTCATAAACAATTTTGCCAAAGCCTCTCGCTGGCGGCAGCTTTTCCCGTTC
>JALSPL010000090.1 GCA_026985975.1 Anaerolineae bacterium
CGGGTGGAAGCAGCCATTCCCGCCGGCTCGGGCCTGGTGCGGCTGCCCCTCACCCTGGTTATTCCCGCCGCCGCGCCCGCTGGCCGCCAGCCTTACATCGTCCGCCTCGGCGACGACAGCGCCATCGTAGGTTGGGTGCAGATTGTGGGCGGGGGAAAACAAACGGGCGCCGGGGGCGAGGCGCAGCCCCGGCATCCCCTGGACGCCCGCTTTGGTCAACCGCCCCTGGCTCGCCTGTTGGGCTATGATCTCGACGGCGATCCGATCCCGGGCGGCGCACTGACCCTCACCCTCGTCTGGCGGGTGGAAAATCCCGTCGATGTTTCTTACAAGCTCTTCGTCCATCTCATCGGCGCAGACGGCCGTCCCGCGGCCCAGGGCGATGATTTCCCCCTGGCGGGCCAGCGTCCCACCACCTCCTGGCAGCCGGGCGAAATCATCCGCGATCGCTACATGGTGCAGTTGCCCGCCCACCTGCCGCCGGGGGACTATCCCTTGCGAATCGGCTTTTATGACCCCGCGTCGGGCGTGCGGCTTGCGCCTGTGCTGGATGCCGCGGGCGCACCTCAGCCCGATGATCAACTTCAATTGGCTATTGTTACTGTACAGCCAAAATGATGGGGTGAATTTACCCATTTCTCATCCGTTCATGATACAATGCCCGCCAGTTTAATCGTATAGTTTCTCTCCGAGCGTCACCGCCTACAGCCTCGCGCCATGGCGGTTGCGCCGAGCTTGCCCGGCAAGCCATCCCCGAGGATGCAGGGCCGCCCTGGAAACGGAGCGGCCTCCCGAAGCCTTTCGAGGCGGACTTGGAAAGGAGACCCATGCCCAGCTATCTCGAATTATCTGACGCGCGTCTGGCCGAGCTTTTTTTGCCAGACGCCGCTCAATCTCTTCTGTTTCTGCTCACCGGCCCGCGCGGCAGCGGCAAAACCCGCCTTTGCCAGCATCTGCAACGCGTTGCCCATCGTCAGGGCGCAACCACCGGGGGCGTGATTTCACCGGCGGTGATGCGGGGAACTCATAAAATCGGCGTAAATCTGGCGTTGTTGCCCGGAGAAGAGACGTTGTCGCTGGCTTATTTGCGAGATCAACCTCATCCCGCGGCCAGCACAAAATACTGGCGCATGGATGAGCGCTCTCTGGCCCGCGGCAACGCCCATCTCGCCCGCCTGGCCCCGCCCGATCTGCTCATCATCGACGAATTGGGGCCGCTGGAGTTTGAGGATGACGATGGGCTGACCGCGGCGTTTGCGCTCATCGACGCCCGCGCCTGGCGCTGGGCTGTGGTCGTTGTCCGTCCCTCGCTGCTGGATGCGGCTCTGGCCCGCTGGCCCTGGGCGCGCGTCATCGATTTGAGCGGGGAAAACGCCGCATGATTCAGGTGCAAAATCTGACGGTGCGCTATGGCGCCGCGCCAGTGGTCAAGGATGTGTCGCTGCATCTGCCCGCGGGCAGCTTCACCCTGCTCACCGGGCCCTCGGGCTGCGGCAAGACGACCCTGGCCCGGGCCATCACTGGCGTCATCCCCCACGCCCTGCCCGCGCAGATCAACGGTCGGGTGCTGGTGGATGGGCTGGATGTCGCTGCGCACAGCCTCCCCGAGCTGGCCGCCCGCGCCGCGCTGGTCTTCCAAAATCCCGCATCGCAGCTTTTTCATCTCAGCGTGCGGGAGGAAGTGGCCTTCGGCCCCCGCAATCTGGGTCTGCCCGAAACCGAAGTCGCGGCCCGCGTGGCCTGGGCGCTGAAGGCGATGGGAATTTCTCATCTGCACGATGCGGCGCCGGCGCGGCTTTCGGGCGGCCAGCAGCAGCTTGTGGCCATCGCAGCGGCCCTGGCCCTCAGCCCCCGCGCCCTGGTGCTGGATGAGCCCACCGCCTCCCTGGATGGCGTCCACGCCCGCCTGCTGCTCAAAACCCTGCATCGGCTGCACAATGAACAGGGCGTCACCATTTTGCTCATCGAGCATCGTTTTGCCCGGGCCCTGCACTTTGTGGATCGGGCGCTGGTGATGGATGGCGGCCGCATCGTGGCCGACGGCTCGCCTGATGCCGTGTTGGGGCGTTCCGATTTGCGCGCCCTGGGCCTGCGCCGCATGGCGGATCATCCGCCCAGCCCCTGGCGTGAGTTGATTCGACCCCATGGGGATGTTGAGCCCGCGGGCGAGCCCGTGCTGCGCATGACCGATGTGCGGGCGGGCTATGGCGGGCGCCCGGTGCTGCGCGGCGTGACGCTGACTCTGCGCGCCGGAGAGTTCGCGGCCCTGGTGGGGGATAACGGCGCCGGTAAATCCACCCTGGCCCGGGTGGCCGCGGGCCTGATCAAACCGCAAGGGGGCGAGATGCTGGTGGCGGGACGCCGGCGCCCGCGGCCGGGCCTGGACGTTGCCATGCTCTTCCAAAATCCTATCGATCAGCTTTTCACCGATAGCGTGGCCGATGAGGTGGCCTTCGGACCGCACAACTTCGGACGGGAGGCCGAGGATCAGGTGGGGGAAGCATTGACCCAGGCTGATCTCGCCCACCTTCGTCATCGCCATCCCCTGAGTCTTTCCACCGGCCAGCAGCAGCGCGCGGCCCTGGCAGCCTGCGCCGCGCTGCATCCCCGGCTGCTGATCCTGGATGAACCCACCCTGGGGCAGGATTGGCGGCATATGCAGGCGCTCATGGCCTATTTGCAGCGTCTGAATCGGGCGGGCGTGACCATCTTGCTTATTTCTCACGATTACAAACTCATTCATCATTACGCCCGTCGGGTGCTGCTGCTACACGAGGGCCGCATCGCCGCTGCGGGCGCGTTGACGCATCAAAAGGAGGCGCTTTTATGAAATTCACTACCCGAGAATTGGTGTTGATAGCGGTCTTCGGCGCGCTGTGGGGTGCGGTGGAGATCACCCTGGGCAGTGTGCTCAAGTCGCTTCATGTCCCCTTCAGCGGCGTGATTCTGGCCAGCATCGCCCTGCTGATTCTGCTCATCGCCCGGTTGTTCGTCCCCAAACGGGGCTCGACGCTGTTCGTGGGTGTGGTGGCGCTGCTGCTCAAGCTCTTCAGCCTGGGCGGCGTCATCATCGGGCCCATGGTGGCGATTCTGGCCGAGGCGCTGCTGGCGGAGATGACGCTCTCCGGTCTGGGCGTCTCGCAGGCGAGTTTCATGCTGGCTGCGGCGCTGGGGCTGGTCTGGTCGCTGGCGCAGCCATTCATCACCGGCCCGTTGCTCTATGGCCGGGCGCTGGTGGATGTGTGGGTGGGCGTCATCCACAAGTCGGCGCAGGCGCTGGGGCTCTCGCCCGAGTCGGTGGGGCTGGCCGCGGGCCTGATCATCCTCATCTACCTGGCCGCGGGCGCGTTCACCGGTTGGCTGGCCTGGCGGCTTGGCGCCCGGTTACGCGCTCGCAATGCGTTGCAGAGGGCATGACTGCGTTGCCAACGCCATCTCAAACGACCCGGCGATTGCCTTTGGGCGTCGTCGGCCGCGTCAGCGTTTTATTGGGGGCGCTGGCGGGCGTGATGCTGGCTTCGCCCCGGCAGTTGCCCTGGGTGGCGGCGTTGGCGGCGCTGTTGCTGTTGCTGACATTCCGTTATCCCTCCCTGGCCCGATTGCTGCATCCCCGCCGTCTGCTTTTTCTGGCGCTGTTGGCGCTGCCCCCGCTCTTCTTTTTGGGCGCTCGCGATAGGGCGCTGGGGCCGTTGCCCTACTCCTCTCAGGGGCTGACGGCCGCGCTGCAAATCACATTGCGTTTTGTGGTGGCGTTGATGGCGGTGGAGGGCTTCGCGTCCACGGTGGAGATATCGGAGCTGGCCGGGTTATTCGAGGCGCTGGGCCTGAAGGGGCTGGGCTTCTCGCTGGGCGTGGCCTTCAACTTGCTGCCGGCATTGCAGGAATCGAGCCGGGTGACCTGGCAGGCGCTGCGAATGCGGGGCGGTCTGCGGCGGCAAAAACGCCGGGCCGCGGTTTATCTGCTCACCACCATCTTTGCCAGCGCCCTGCGCCGGGCCGAGGAGATCGCCCTGGCCGCGGAGGCGCGGGCGTTTTCGCCCGAACGCGCCCGGCCCTGGCCTCTGACGCTGCGCCCGGCCGATAAATGGGCGGCCGCGGGCGTCCTCGCCGGCTTGCTCCTGCTCCTGCTCGGGCGATAGGTGAGTAGTTGAAAATGATGACTACTCAGACAGGCTTCACTACGCACAACCTGACAGGTTTCATGCCGCCAGATTTGCTAAGTGATCGTCTATAAACAACTTCCCGATTTCATCAACTCTTGGCGATTGCCGCCGACCCCCTCCCGCCCTCCCCCGCGAGCGGGGGAGGAGGTTTTCGGACAGCAAACTTTTCGTAATCTTTTCCATCACTGCTTTCTTGCAAGCTTCCCCCCGCTTGCGGGGGGATTGAGGGGGGCCGTCCTGCGGCAAGAAAGGGAAGTCATTTACTGGACGCTGGCGTTTTTTGCTTTGAACTCAATTTCACTCGGATTGTTACTGATAATCTCTTTCCGGGAGACGAAAATGGACGAATGTAGACGAAAAGTGACGATTCTTTTTCGTCAATCTTCGTCCTTTGGTCTATTTTCGTCAGATCATTGGATATGATGCGTACGAATCCAGGCGCAATTTCATTTT
>JALSPL010000091.1 GCA_026985975.1 Anaerolineae bacterium
GATGCTGCCGTAGCCCCAGCAGTTGGCGCGATGCTGCAAGTCGGCGACGGCTTGCCGCCATGCCTCTCTATCGGATGAGTCGACCCCGAAAGGGGGAACATCGACGTCGTTGCTTCCGTAATCGCGAGTCCAGTGCGCGGCCAGCAGGATGTAGATGCCGTTTTTCGCCAGCTCCGCGTTGAGAAAGTCGAAGCGCCGCCAGGCCTCGGCGTCGGGGAGGCGAGAGGTGAAGTGGGGCGAGAGCCTATCCACAGTGTCGGAATCGGGACAGGCCCGGGCCCGGGGGTCGTCGGGTTCGTAGAATTCCAGGCCCTCGTAGGCGTTCAGGGCCACGATGTCGCTTTTCGTGATCCAATCCATGCTGGGGCGCAGCAGATGATGCCAGCGCACGCAATTGACGCCCCGCTCCGCCAGATTGCGGGCGAAATTCACCGCGGTCTGGTCATCGGGATAGAAGGCGACGACATTGACGCCCCAACATCGAAAACGCCGTCCGGTCTCATCCACGAAATTTTCGCCCCGGATATGCAGCCGGGGCAGGGCCTCGCCGCCGCCCCCGCCATTTTCATCGGCCGCGGTGTAGGTGAAATCGGTGTAATGCCATTGATCGCCCCGCACCGTCCACAGTCGCACGTAGAGCGCGCGGCCATCGGTAGGCAGGCCCGTGACCGCGATCTGCGTGGCTCGTCCCAGATTTTCCGAATAAATATCGGTTCCCCCCTGAGCCGAGCCTACATCCAGCGCGTATTGATCCGCGCCCACATCGGTCCAGACGAAGATGACCGCGTCGCCGGGCAAAACGCTGCCGGGCGGAGGCGAGATGATGATCGCGTCATCCTGAGCGCGAGCGGGCCCGAAGGAAAAAATCCACAGGATGCCGAAGGCCAGCAAAACGATGGGAAAGCGCGTGCGCGACGTCACTAATCCCTCCTTTCATAAACGTAAAAATGTGTGAATGCGGAGTGGGTAGTGTACACTAATTGCATCGTTTTGCAAATGACCTTGTCAGGGCTTTCGGCTTTTCCGATTCGCATATCAACGCCATGACCACCGAATATCGTTCTGAAGTCATCGAACAACTGCGCACCATTCCTTACTTTTATGGCATCGATGAAGACGCACTGAATGCGTTGGCTCACACCGTCATCTGGCGAACTTACGCCCCGGACAGTGTGCTTTTTTTCGAGGGGGATGTGGTTCCCAGCCTCTACCACATCAGCCGAGGCTGGGTGAAGGCGGTGCGCACATCGCCCGAAGGGCGAGAGCACGCGCTGCGTTTTCTGGGCCCGGGCGAAACTTTCAACGAGGTGGGGATGCTCATCGAACAACCCAGCCCCGCCACCATCATCGCCATGGAAGAAGTCGAGGTGTGGCTCATTCCCCGCGGGGCGGCTCGCACAGTGCTCATCGAGCGGCCCGGGGCAATGATGCGGATGTTGGAGAATATGGCGGAGCGTCTGGCGACCCTGGTGCGTCTAGTCTCGGATATGTCGTTGTATACGGTGGAAAAACGCCTGGCGCGCTGGCTGCTGGTCTCCAGTGACGCTGCGGGCATGGTGCACCGCCAGCGCTGGGCCACGCAGGCGGCCCTGGCCGCGCATCTGGGCGCGGCGCCCGATGTGCTCAGGCGGGCGTTGCGGGCGCTGGAGGAGACGGGGCTGATCGAGGTGCATCGTAAATACATCAGGATTGTGGATCGGGCCGCGTTGGAATCACGAATTGAAAAGCACTCCGGATAATCCTCGACTTTCGTCCTGGCCCGAACAAACCGGAATCAAAAAAACACAGACTTGCTCTTTCTCTGTGACCCGCTGCGTCGCGCTTTGCTCTGTGGGCTAAAAGCTCACTATTATGATACCAAAACCGGACAAAAGTCGGGGACAGAGCAGAAGAAATTTGCTATGCTATGATGCTGTATTATTCCCACCACACCATTCAGGAGTCAAATATGCCTAATCTTTATCTCGTTTCCGCACTTTTCTATCTTATCACAGCTCTGTTGATGGCTTTCGACGTGGCGCTGGTAAACTGGGGGGTCATTCCCAGCTACAGCGGCATGGCCTGGCTGCGGGTGCATTTCATCACCCTGGGATTCGCCACGCAAGCGTTTTTCGGCGTGCTGCCCCGGTTGCAGGCCGCCCGCCATCATGCGCCCCGCCCCAAAACCCGCGTCGATATCTGGATGTTGTTGAATCTGGGCGTGATTGTGCTCATCGCGGGCATGCCCATCGTGAACAAGGCCATGATCTTGACCGGCGGCACGTTGGTGTTCATCGCCGCCGGTCTGCTGGCCCGGCAACTGCGCCAGATCGCCCAGGGCGGGGAATCCGCCTCGGCCACCGATTGGCCGCAGCGTTTCTATGGCATGGGCATTCTGTATCTGCTGGTGGGCGTTATCGTGGGCACAGGTTATTGGCTGGGCTGGAGCGCACCCCTGCAGATCGCAGCCCCCATCGAGGTGCATGTCCACGCCAACAACTGGGGCTTTCTGTCCATGGTGTTCGTTGGCCTTCTTTTCAGCATCATCCCCGCCCTGCTAAAACGCCCTCTGGCATCGGATAAAACGGCCAAAATCATCTTTTGGGGCATGACGGTGGGGGCGCTGGGGCTGGTTTCGGGCCCGTGGTGGGGCGGCACGCGTTCCATCCCCATCTCCGTGGGCGGATTGTTGCTGCACATGGGCATCACCGGCTTGCTGGTGGTGGTAATTTATAAAGCCTTCAAGGCGGCCGATGCGCTGAGCTCGGCGGGCTCCTGGCATGTGCTGCTGGCCTATCTGTGGTTCTTCATGCCTATGCTCATGGCTCCTATCGTGGTCTTCCATCTGGGCAGCATCCCGGGCGAGCGCATCGAGGGCACCGCGCCCCAGGCGCTGGTTTACGGCTGGATTTTGCAATTCGGGATGGCGATGGTTCCTTATTTCATCGACCGCTATCTGCTGAAAGCGGAAAAACCGCAACTGGGCGGCACCTGGCTGAGCCTGCTGCTGGTCAATGTGGGCAGCGCCCTGATCTGGCTGGGAATTTTCATCCAGCCCCTGGACGCCATCCTCTACGGAACAGCCTACCTGCTGCTGAGCCTGGCGGCGCTGGTTGTGGCCTTGCAATTGTGGTGGCAGGTGCAAAACGTCTTCGCCCGGGCCGAACAAAAATCAGCCGTTTCGTGACAGCGCTGGCGCAGACAATAAAGTACTGGAGTCTGGCGAAAATGAAATGGGTGCGTCCTAAACGAGTTGGAGGCGTTCTTGCGTCTTTGTCCGACATTATAAGTGCAGTAAACAGTAAGCAGTAAGCAGTTCACAGTGTTCAGTAGCGGCGATACGTCGCATTTAAGTAAGGCGCTTTAGCGTCTTTCAGCTATGAGCCTGGGCCTATCAGCCCCAGGCGGTGGCGGCAGACGTCAGGCAAACCACTTCCATATCTCCTCCCCTGCCCGTTGCGGAGCGGGGGAGGAACGAAAGGAGGGGGCGCCTCCAACTGAAATAGGACGCACCCAAATGAAATTGCGCCTGGATTCGTACGCATCATATCCAATGATCTGACGAAAATAGACCAAAGGACGAAGATTGACGAAAAAGAATCGTCACTTTTCGTCTACATTCGTCCATTTTCGTCCCCCGGGAAGTGATTATCAGTAACAATCCGGGTGAAATTGAGTTCAAAGCAAAAAACGCCAGTGCCCAGTAAAGTATTTTGAAGCGTATCACACCAACGCCTCGGAGCCATCCGGGGCGTTTTTGCTTTCGGAAGCATGTCATTTTTCAGATTACGCGGACGGCGTGATAAACTCACTATCGGAAGCCCATTGTCCAACATCTCGCGCCAATCAAAGACGCGCCTCACGCTTCATCATCATGCCCGCCCTCGCCGTCATCGGCTCCATCGTCATGGACATCATCGTGGAAACGCCGCGCATTCCCGCCAGCGGCGAGAATCTTCACGCCCGACAGGTGACGCCCGCCACCGGCGGCAAGGCGGCCAATGCAGCGGTGGCCTTTACGCGGCTGGGCGGACAGGCGTATCTGCTCTCGAACGTGGGGCAGGATGTGTTTGGCGATGAAGCGCTGGCCACGCTGGCCCGCGAGGCGGTGGCAACCGCGGGCGTGGGCCGCGTGCATGATGCGCCCACCGGCGCTGGCGTGTTGCTGGTGGAGCCCGACGGCCAGACCGCGTTCATCATCGCACCGGGCGCCAATCTCACCCTGACGCCAGAGGATGTGGAGGCCCGTCTGGGACCGGTTTTGGACAAAATCGACGGGCTGCTGTTCAATTTCGAAGCGCCCGAGGATGCGTTGCTGCGGGCGGTGGAGATGGCGGAAGCCGGGGATGTTCCGATCTTTGTGGATGCGGGCCCGGCGCGGCCCTATTCGTCCCGGCTCTGGCGGCGGGCGGCCATTCTCTCACCCAACCAGCCGGAGACCGAGGCCATCGTTGGATACAGCATCGATTCGGATGCAGCGGCGCTGGCCGCGGCCCGCGCCCTGCTGGCGCAGGGCCCACGGGCCGTCGTCCTCAAGCTAGGCGCCCGCGGCGCGCTGTTGGCCACGCCCGGGCAGATGCAATTTTTCCCCGCCTTCCCCATCCGGCCCGTGGACGCCGCAGGCGCT
>JALSPL010000092.1 GCA_026985975.1 Anaerolineae bacterium
AGCTTATGCCCAGTCTGGAGGCGGTGGACATCCATCTCACCGATGAAGAGATGGCGATTTTGAATGAAGCCAGCCGCACGGAGGTCAAGGCATGAGTAAGCTTTGGGGCGGCCGTTTCGATCAGCCTACTGATCCTCGCATGGATCAGTTCAACAAGTCCATCGACTTCGACGCCCGGTTGTGGGAGGTGGACATCCTCGCCTCCCAGGCTTACGCTCGGGCCATCTGCGATGCAGGCGTCCTCAGCGAAGCTGAGCGGGATCAGATAGTAAGCGGATTGGAAAAGGTCTTTGAGGAGTGGGATGAGGGCCGATTCGTCATCCGCACTGAAGATGAAGATATTCACACGGCGGTGGAGCGGCGGTTGACCGAGCTCATCGGGCCGGTGGCGGGCAAGTTGCACACGGGTCGCAGCCGCAACGATCAGGTCGCCACCGATCTGCGACTTTATCTTTGCCATGCGCTGGACGTCCTGGAGGCGCAGCTCAACGAGCTGCAACTGACCATCATCCAGACAGCCGAACAGAGCATCGATGTGATCATGCCCGGCTACACGCATTTGCAGCCTGCGCAGCCGGTGCGCTTTTCTCACTGGCTGATGAGCTTTTTCTGGATGCTGCAACGAGACTGGGGGCGATTGGAGGACATGAGGCGGCGTATCGAGGTAATGCCCCTGGGCTCGGGAGCATTGGCTGGCACGCCGCTGAGCATTGACCGTCAGGCTCTGGCCCAGCGCCTGGGCTTCAGTCGTGTGAGCGAAAACAGCATGGATGCGGTCAGTGACCGGGACTTCGTGGCCGAATTCTTATTCTGGGCGACCATGCTCAGCGTGCATCTCAGTCGTCTTGGCGAAGACCTGATCCTTTTTTCCAACCCAGCCATCGGCTTCGTGCGTCTGTCGGATGCCTACACCACCGGCTCCAGCCTAATGCCGCAAAAGAAAAATCCCGACGCGTTCGAGCTGGTGCGAGGCAAGACAGGGCGTATTATCGGCAAGCTGACAGGCCTGCTGGCCACGCTCAAGGGCATTCCCTCCACCTACAACAAGGACTTGCAAGAGGACAAAGAGCCTCTGTTCGACGCCATCGACACGCTGCAACTGGCGCTGCCCGTGGTGACAGGGGCGCTGGCCACTATGGCGTTGCGTCCCAGCAAAATGCAGGCGGCGTTGGATGATGCGATGCTGGCCACAGATCTAGCCGACTGGCTGGTGGCCCGGGGGACGCCTTTTCGCCAGAGCCACCACATTGTGGGGCAAGTGGTGCATGAGGCGGAACGGCGCGGCATCCCTCTGCGGGCGCTGACGCTGGAAGATCTGCAACGCATCCATCCCGGGTTCACTGCCGACGCCCTATCCGTGTGGGATTTTGAGCGTTCGGTGGAGCAGCGCCAAGCGCCCGGCGGCACGGCCCGGGACGCAGTTCTGGCCCAGATCGCTCAAGCTCGCGCCATTATGGGCGTGCTGGAATAAAACATGAAGACATGAGCCGAGACCATCAATTCATGTTTCATCATCTTCAAAACATCTTTCCGACATTTCTCTCCCGCCAACACCCCCGACACCATCATGTATCGATCCTATTTCCGCTGCATCCGCGGCTGCCCCGGCGAATACTCTCTCTACGACGTCATTTACACTTGCCCTCACTGCGGCGGCCTGCTGGAAGTCGCCCACGACGAGGAAGAGCTGAGCCATCGCTCTGCTGCAGCGTGGATGCACCTGTTCGAACAGCGGGCGGGCACGACCCAGTGGCCTTACGGCTCGGGCGTGTGGCGCTACAAAGAGTGGGTCATTCCCGATCTGGAAGATGACAATATCGTCAGCACATTCGAGGGTAACACCAATCTTTTCCACGCCCGGCGTTTGGGCCGAGAGATCGGCGTGCCGGAGCTGTGGATCAAGCAATCGGGCAATAGTCACACCGGGTCTTTCAAAGATCTGGGCATGACGGTGCTGGTGAGCGTTGTCAAACAGATGATCGCACAGGGGCAGCCCATCAAGGCTGTGGCCGCAGCCTCCACCGGCGACACATCTGCGGCCCTGGCCGCCTACGGAGCCACTGCGGGCATCCCCACGGTGGTGTTTCTGCCCCAGGGCAAGGTCAGCCGGGCCCAGCTCATCCAACCCATCGCCAACGGAGCCACGGTGCTGGCGCTGGACACCGACTTCGATGGCTGTATGCGCATCGTCAAAGAGGTGACCAAAGATCAGACCATCTATCTGGCCAATTCCATGAATTCCCTGCGCATCGAAGGACAGAAGACGGTGGGGGTGGAGGTCGTGCAGCAATTCGATTGGGAGGCGCCCGACTGGTTCATTATCCCCGTGGGCAATCTGGGCAACATCAGCGCCCTGGGCAAGGGACTGCTGTTGATGAAAAAACTGGGGCTTATCAACAAGCTGCCCAAACTGGCGGCAGCCCAGGCAGCCAACGCCAATCCCTTCTATCTTTCATGGAAGCATGATTTTGGTGAGAAGATATCGGTGAAGGCAAAGCCGACCCTGGCCTCGGCCATCCAGATCGGCGACCCCGTGAGCTATGAGAAGGCAGTAAGGGTGCTGCAGGCGTTCGAGGGCGTGGTGGAGCAGGCTTCTGAAGCGGAGCTTGCCGAGGCGTCTGCCCAGGCGGATCTCAACGGGCTTTACACCTGCCCGCACACGGGGGTGGCTCTGGCCGCACTGAAGAAGCTGGCCGCCCGGGGCGTCATCAAATCCAATGATCGGGTGGTGGTCATTTCCACCGCACATGGTCTCAAATTCACACAATTCAAGATGGCTTATCATCTGCGCGAACTTGAGGGTGTGGAATCGCGGCTGGCCAATGAGCCCATTTATCTGCCGGCGGATGTGGCTGTGGTGAAGCAAGTGTTGGCGGAGCGCCTGAGCAGGTAATGGGGGAATGTAACCTTCCTCCTTGTTTTAATGGCTGTTCTGGAGTAGAATACACCTGACGCAACGCGTCAAGGAGGTTGCTCATGTTACCCTTCACCCCCATTACTTTTCAAGCCGCCGATGGACAAACCATCATGGTGCGGCGTATGCTTCCCGCCGACGTCAACTTGTTGGTTCACATTTATCGGCATCTCAGCGCAGAGAGCCTGTATCAACGCTTTCGGGAGCCGGTCGCCAATCTTTCGCCTCTGCGGGTGCTGGAAGAAGCGCGGGAGTTAGCCGAAAGCGGCTATACTCGCGGAAAGGGATTCCTGACCTTCGCCGATTTGCCGAATGCGACGGGCGTTCCCGTCGCCGGGGCTCGCTATATCCGCACGGGAGAAAATACGGCGGAAGCGTCCATCACCATCCGAGATGATTTCCAAAGAAAAGGCATCGGCTCCCGGCTTTTGAATCTTCTCATCGAAGAAGCCCGTCGGGACGGCATCCACACCCTTACCGCTAACATCGGCGCCAACAACAATGCAGTTCTGCGCCTGCTAAGCCACTGCGTCTACCCGCAGAAACGGGAACGTTTCGGCTCCGAATTCACTACTGGACTCTGGCGTTTTTGATTTTGACACGAATTGACACGAATTATACGAAAAAAGAAGAGAAAAATTCGATAAATTTGCTTAATTCGTGTCAAAAGATGACTTGAAAAGCAGCCAAAATGATTTTCGCCAGACTCCAGTTCACTATCGAATTCGATATTTCAGCGCCGCCGATTAAACAGTCAGGCGCAGTCGCTGAAAAAGCCAGGGGGCCAGGCCCGATACGGCAAATCCGACGAGGGTATAGCGCACAAAGCGCATGGACTGCACGACGGGGTAGGATGTAACGTTCATCGCATCAATTATGAGCTTGGGGCCGAGATAAAAAAACAGAATCACCACCAGACCAAGCAGCATCCGCAGCGCTTTTTGGCCCCAGGAGCCCTGAACCTGAAAATGCAGGGATTTCACATCCCAGACAAGGCCCGCAACGATGCCGAACATCAATCCTCCCAGTTGAACGGCATTGGGTGCGGGCCACTGGTTTTCCTGAATCAGGCGGGGATGAAGGAAGACCATCAGCAGGGAAACAAAAAAGGCGATCAAAAGTATTTTTAGAGAGGGCCACGCTTGCAGTTTGGGCGCAAGTCGGGCGTCTCCTGTCAAGACAGCCCATGCCACCAGGCCTCCCGCCAGCCAGCCGGCGATGACATCTGCAGGGTAGTGCACGCCCAGATAGAGGCGCGAAAATCCGATGAAAAAGATGAGTGCTGCCGCCAGCGCCCAAAACCAGGTGCGGCGTATTAATGTCGCCAGAGCGCCCCAAACGGCCATGGCTGTGGCCGCGTGGCCGCTGAAAAAACTGGGGGACGTCTCATGCCATAGTTTCTCAACGGGCGGCGAAGGCGGCCTGGGCAGATTAAACGTCCATTTGAATACGCCCATCAGATACGTGGAAAAGACCAGAGAAAAGGTGACCAGAATCCCCCAACGTTTGGAAATTGTCCAGTAGAGAAAAGGAAGTAAAAGCAGATAAAAATACTCGGTGCCCAGATAGCTGAAAAACCGCATCGCCGCGGTCAGGCCATCGTTCTGAAATCCTTGTAGCCAGACCAAAAAAGGCACGCTGGCCTGATCGATAGTCCAGATCCAATCAATCATGGCAGACCTCCTG
>JALSPL010000093.1 GCA_026985975.1 Anaerolineae bacterium
CCGCAGGCAGGCGACAAAATCCTGGTAATCGGTGCCGGCGTCATCGGCAATCTGCTCATCCAGGCGACGCGGGCCTTGCAGCCCGACTGCCATATCTCGGTGATCGAGCCGGGCGCGTTTGCGGCCGAATTCGCCTTGCGCAAAGGCGCTGACAACCTCATCCCCCACGCCGACGTCTTCGCCCAAACCGCAGCGATCACAGGGGCGACGATCTACAAACCCCTGCTGGGCATGGAGATAGCCGCTGGCGGCTTCGACAAAATCTACGACACCGTCGGCAGCGCCGCCACTCTGAATCTCTCGTTGCGCCTGCTCACCGCCCGGGGTGCACTCAGCGTCGTGGGCATCGGCGGGGATGTCAAACTGGACCTGACCCCGCTGTGGCTGAAACTGCAAACGATCAAAGGCGTGTATGGTTATGGATTCACCACTTATCGCGGAAAACGGCGGCATGTCTTTGAGATCGCCCTGGACTTGATGGCGCAAAACAAGGTTGACGCCGCCAGTTTGATCACCCACACATTCGAACTCGACGATTATCAACAGATGCTGGACGTGAATCTGCACAAGGCCAGACATCGGGCGATGAAAACAATCGTCTCATTTACAGACTGAAATCGTCAGGCGGATCGGCCATTCGCCCGGCAATCCCAGAGGAAACCGATGAAATTTTCCGCCCTGCTTTTCGCCCTTTCAATACTCCTGCCCATCGCGGCCCGCACCAACAAAGCTTTCAAAAAATACATTCGCAACACCAGCGCAAAGATTTTGATCAAAACGGCCGACGGCAAGCGGGCGCGGCTGTTCATTTTCGATAAAGGCAAAATATCATCGCGTGCCGGCGATCATCAGGATTTTGACGCAGCGCTGGTGTGGCGAGACGCGGCCACCGGCTTCGCCGTGATGACGGACAAGCGCGAGGATGCCGCCTTCAACGCCGCCGCCGCAGGCAAGTTGAAAATCGAAGGCATGAGCATTTATGCACTATGGTTCGATGAAGGCGTGAAGTTGATCTTGTAACCAGCGCCCAACCTTTTTCGTTTTGACTCCATTCAGGAAACCCCATGACAACAATAACCGGTGGACATCTTGTAGCGAAGTATCTGAAAGAGATCGAACATGTCGATAATGTGTTTACGATTTCCGGCGGGCATATCGAAAACATCCTCGACGGCCTCACCGAATACAACATCCGCGCCATCGATGTACGGCATGAGCAGGCGGCGGCGATGATGGCCCATGCGTGGTCGATCTACAAAAACGAACCCGGGGTTTGCCTGGTGACCGCGGGGCCGGGCTTCACCAACGCGCTGACGGGGATCGCGAACGCCTATCTGGATAACGCCCCTCTGGTGGTGCTGAGCGGTCGCCATCCTATCCGCGATGACCTCACCGGCGCCTTGCAGGAACTAAACCAGATAGACATGGTCAAGCCCGTGACAAAATGGGCGGCGACCTGTTACGACATCAAACGCATCCCGGAATATCTGTCGATCGCTTTCCGTCAGGCGATGATGGGCAGGCCCGGGCCGGTTTTTCTGGAGCTGCCGCCCGACATCCTGTTCGCTTCGGTGGACGAGAAAGCGGTCAAAATTCCGGCCAAACGGATACATAAAACCTCTGTGCATCCCCCCGAATCGGAGTTGGCGGAGGCGGCCCGATTGATCAACAACGCCCAAAAGCCCTTGTTCATCGGCGGCAGCGGCGTGGGGAGCAGCGGCTGCGACGACGTTCTGCGCCGTTTTATCGAAAAAAGCGGCATCCCCTTCGCACTGTTGAACAATGGCCGGGGGGCGCTGCCGGATAGCCACGCGCTTTGCATCAATGACGGCGGTTTCAACGGCGTGGCCGTGGGGTTGCCGCAGGCGGATGTGGTGATCGCCGCGGGCATCCGCTTCAATTGGGTGATGCAATCGACGCACCTGTTCCCCCAGGCCAAGGTGGTCAGAATCGACATCGACCCCCATGAAATCGACCGCAACCGCACATCAGCAGTCGGGCTGGAAGGGGATTGCGGCGATGTGCTCGAACGATTGCTGCCCCTGATCGAACAAAGCGATCACACTGACTGGCTGCACAAGCTGAAAACCGCCTACAAAGCCTTTATCACCACCGAACTGGCGCTGCGCACAACGCCCTCTCACCCCATTCATCCCATCCGGCTGGTGGCGCAGATGATGCAGTTTTTCGGCGAAGACGCCTATTACGTGGTCGATGGCGGCGACACCAGCTACTTTGGCATGGTCGGCTTCTCGTCGGCGCTGCGGGCGGGCGTGCAGACGCCTGCGGGCTCGCTGTTGGGCTGTCTCGGCGTCGGCATCCCCTTCGCATTGGCCGCCAAGTTGGCGCATCCCGATAAGCCGGTGGCGTTGCTCAATGGGGATGGCTCCTTTGGCTTCAACGCCATGGAGTTTGATACAGCCGTGCGTCACAATATCCCGATTATCTGCGTGATCAACAACGATGCCGCCTGGGGCATGATCAAACATTCGCAGGAGATGAGCCTGGGCGCGGCGCGCGTCACCTGCTCCGAGCTGGGCATGCGGCATTATGAGAAGATGGTGGAGGGGCTGGGGGGCTATGGCGAACTGGTGACCAGAGATGAGGAGATCATCCCCGCCCTCGAACGGGCGGTCGCCTCCGGCAAACCCGCCTGCATCAATGTCGTCACCGATCCCACCGTTTTCAGCCCGGCCACGGTGATGTTCTACCAAAGCCTGTCCGATTTCTGATCACGCTCCTCGCATCGATGAAAAATGACCAAAGTTTTGGTTACGGGCGCCAGTGGATTCATTGGCTCCCATCTGGTAAAAGAACTGATCAAGCGCAATAATGCGGTGCGGGGCTTGTTTCTGCCCGACGAGAATGTGGATGAATTCCGCACTCTGGGGGTGGAGGTTTTTCGCGGCGATTTGACAAAACCGGACACGCTGCGCGGGATCGCTGCGGGAATCGACATCGTGCATCATCTCGCCACGCGCACGCTGGATTGGGGCAGTCGCCGACAATTCGAACGCATCATGGTGGACGGCACGCGCCATTTGCTGGCGGAATCGGTGGGGAATGTCTCACGCTTTGTCTATTATTCCTCTATCGCAGCGTTGGGGCTGGGCAGAAACCTGTACGGTCTGGATGAAGACGCCGAGCGCATAAAGTGCGGCATCCCTTATTGCGACGCCAAGATCATCGCCGAAGATGTGGTCAAAAACGTCTGCGAGCAGAGCGGATTGGCCTACACCATCATCCGCCCCGCCAATGTCATCGGCCCGGGCAGCGTTTGGGTAAAAGAGATATTGGATGGATTCAGGCGCGGGCCAGTGCCTTTGATCAATGGCGGCGAAGCGCCGGGCGCGTTTGTCTATGTGCAAAATCTGGTGGAAGGAACGATTTTGGCGGGAGAAGCGACCGCAGCCGGCAACAGGGTCTACCATTTCATCGATGATTATCCCATCACCTGGAAGGCGTATCTGACCGCGATAGGCGCCATGATCGGCAAAAAGACCACAGGCAATCTGCCGTTCGGGCTGGCCTGGAAGTTGGGCGGAGCGCTGGAGGCGATTTTCACTCCCCTGGGCGTGCGTCCGCCGATCACGCGGCTGGCGGTGGGCGTGATGGGCAAAAATTTGGCGGTGGATAACAGGCGCGCCCGGCAAGAGCTGGGGTGGCAAAGCCGCATTTCGCAAGAGCAGGCCATGCAGGAGATCGCAGCCTGGGTGCAAAGGGCGTATCTGGGCGGAGGCAATCAGGGGAACTGCTGAGGAAAGATGCCGCCCTGCTCCTTGCGCCCGCGGGCATAATGCGCGACGCATGGGGGGTCGGGCGGGCAAGAGGCCCTGGGCAGATAAAACACTAATGAAACGCTAACACTGCGCCAATACAGAACATACATTCGCGGGGTTTAATGGAGCTATGAGAAGCAGGCGCGTTTTTGGCGCGGCGGTTGCCGGGATCGAAAAGTCACCATCGTCGTCCCCCGCGCGGCAACATGCCGTGATCTTCTTATACATCACGGCGCACCCGCCTCGCCATTGCGCCCTAACCCACACGGAGGTATTCATCCCCTATGTTTCAGGATATCATTAACACCCAACAAATCGACATCAGTGAGGAAAACCTGGCCCGACTCGCCGCAGACGAGCTGCCGATTTTACCCCTGCGCAATATCACACCCATGCCTATGTCGGTGCTGCCACTGGCCGTAGGCATTCCCCGCTCTATCAAACTCATCGAAGATGCCAGCGCAGGCTCCCGCATCATCGGGCTGGCCGCCATGAAAAACCCGGAGATCGAGCTGCCGGGACCGGATGAAATCTATAACACGGGCATCATCGCCCTCATCCACAAAGTCGTCCGCTCTGAGGATGGATCGCTGCAGGTCATCGCCCAGGGCCTGGAGCGGATGAAAATCACCGAATGGACGGCTACGGACCCTTATCTCAAGGCCCGGGTCGAGCTCGCCCCCGAGACCATCGAAGAGGGCGTAGAGACCGAGGCCCTGCGGGAAAGTCTGCTGGAAATCGCCGCCGAAGTGGCCGAAATGCTGCCCAACCTGCCTGAGGGCATCGGCGCATTCCTGCGGCAGATC
>JALSPL010000094.1 GCA_026985975.1 Anaerolineae bacterium
CTCCGAAATTCGATTGTAGAGATAACTGCCGCAGCCATTATAGACGGTATAGTAATTGTCGTTCACTCGTGACGTCATTTTTAGCCATTCGTCATTCGCTTTGGATGTATAACATAGCCAGGAGTTATTAATGGCGCTTGTATTCTTGAGCCAGTGCTCATTTGCGGCATTCGTCATGCACAGCCAGTAGTCATTCCATTCTTTCTCATTGAAAATATCGGTCATGATTTTTCCCAGCTCCGCGGCGTTATGCGCATCGTAATAATTGCCGCCGCCCGCCTTGGCTGCAGATTTCAGTTGGGCTGCGGCTTTGGCGTCGACGTCGAAGCCGACAATGTGCACGATGGCGCCGATATCAGATTCGTGCAGGGCGCGAGCCGCGGCCACAGGATCACCGCCGCAGGTCTCGATGCCGTCCGAGACCAGGATGATCATGTTGGTGGCGTTGTCTGAAGTCAATGAGGCGAAGTCGTCGGACGCCCGTTGCAAGGATAGGGCGATGGGCGTCCAGCCAGTCGGCTTGAAAGAGCGAATGGCCGAGGTGAATGCCGCTTGGTCCAGAGGCTGAAAGGGCATCAGGAGTTCGGAGCCCTGGCAGGATGCTGCTTTATCAGCTTCGCTGTTGGACCCTTTGTGACCATAGACCCGCAATGCGACATTGGCCGAAGCTGGCAGATTGCCTACGAAGTCCGTCAGGACGTCCTGAGCGGCTGCCAGTTTGCTCTGACCGCCCGCCGCGCCCGCCATGCTGCCCGAAGCGTCCAGAATCAGTTCGATATTGAGTTGGTAGCCATGCGCTTTCAGAAATTTCGGCTTGGGACACAAGTCTTCCGGAGGCGTCAGGTTCAATTCACATTCGCTGTAATCTGCGCCAAATTCCTGCACCAACTCCTGGAAGAAAGACTCGCAGTCTGGCGTGGCCGTGGCTGTCGGCTGCGGGGTGTTTGTCGGGGCGGGGGTGGGGGTGGGCGCCTGCGTTTTGGTCGCGACGGGGGTAAAGGTTGATGCGGGGGGCGGCGCATCGGTGGGCGGCGCGGGCGTCGATGTCGCCTCCGGCGTGTTTTGCGCAGGCGTTGCAGGCGCAGCGCAACCTGTCATCAATGCCAAAATCACAGTCAAGGCCAGCGCATACCATAGTTTGTGCGGGGAGAATGCCATGGCGTCTCCTTCCAAAAACGGAAATGGGTGTATGACGTATTGTGGTGGATGACGATGTCTCTTGCTTCTTTATTCAAAGACGATGGCGGAACGTCAAATAATACCTGAAAGGGCTATTTTTGCTATTGAGCAAAGAAATCCGATAGCATCGGCCCCATATCTCGCCAAAAAGTAAAGGCGACTACGGCCAGAACCAGACACATGACAAAGGGCACAATGAGAAGCGTTGTGACCAGGGTGATTTTGGGGATGGCTTTGCCCACAGCTTCGCGGGCCCGCTGAATGCGCTCGTCGCGTCCCACTTCCGCCTGCATCCGCAACGTGTCGGCAATGGGAACGCCCAGTTCGTGTCCCTGAATCAAAGCGCCCGCGAACATTTGGACCGATGTGACCCGATTGCGCATGGTCAGCCGGGTCAGGGCTTCGGTCATGGGAGCGCCAAATTCGATCTCATCTCGCAATAGGCCAAATTCTTCGCGCAACGGGCCTTCGGGCATACGTTGGTGCACGCTCTCCAGCGCCTGGGCGAAGTTGGCGCCTGCGTCCACAGTGGTGGCCAATAATTCGATGATGTCGGGCAAGGCCAACTCGATTTTACGTTGACGCTTGTTGGCTTCGCCGTCAACCCAGAGAATGGGCGTCCATAATCCCACGATGAGGGCCACCAGCATCATCGGAATTGCCAGGGTCCATCCTATCACGGTCAGTTTCAGGTATAATGCAAAAATGACCCCGGCGAGCGCTCCCAGCAATTGCCATCCATAGAGCTTTGTTGGCGTGATCTCGCGCTGCTTTCCCGCCCACATCAGTCGTTGCTCCAGATTGCCGGGCTGGATGAAATTCTGGTATTGGGGGAACGCGCCTCCCAGCCTTTCCGCCCACTGGTTCAGACGTTTGACAATGGCGCTGAAACCGGATTTTTTCTGGGCTTCTTCCACCGCATCGGCTGCCCCGAGTTCGGCAAAAAGCCGATGGACGCGCTGTTTGCCTGGCGGGATATTGTGCATTTCCACCCATCCCAGAACGATCAGGTAGATGGATAGTCCGGCCAAAAGAGCTAGTAAAATCGACATTGAACTAGACCTCGATATGGGTGATGCGTTTGACCAGCAAAAGAGCAACGACGACGACGATGATGTAGAGCGCTCCAAAAAACCATCCGATGGGATTGCTGAAGAATTGACTCACGGCGTGATCCATGGCAAATTCCATGATCAGTAAGATGCTGATGGGCAGCACCATAACCATGATCATGGTCATTCGTCCTTCGGACGTGACTGTATACACTTCGCGTTCGACGCGCTGCCGGGCCAGAACTGCATTGGACATCGTTGTCAGCGCTCGCACCAGATCGCCCCCGGTGCGGCGATGAATGAGCAATGTGGAGCTGATGAGTTCCAATTCTTTGATGGGAAATAACTCAAGAAGATATTCGAACGCCTCATCGAGGGGCGTGCCCAATTCCAGCATCTGCTGCACATGCCGGAATTCGACGCCAGCAGGGCGCGGCAGTTTTTCGGCCACGACGCCGATGGCTTGCATAACGGAAAGACCGGAGCGCAATGAATTGCTCAGCGTCAAGGCCACTTGCGGCATCTGCATCCGAAAGCTTTTGAGATAGGCGTCCTTGCGGAAGGCCAGATAAAGATAGGCGCCTGTAATAACGATGGCTGTTGACATAATGGCCAATTGAGCGACCCCGAACAGAAACAGGAGCCGCAGAATGACGGCGGTGGCGATTATGGCGAAGAAAACGCCCACCAGGAAGAAAAACGGGGTGATGGCGAGGTCTGCCTGCCGCAGCATGCGGCGCAGGAATTCAAGGCGCGGCCATTGGTCGATTCGATGGATGCGTTCTCGCCAGGGAGAATGTTCATGCGACAGGCCCACGCTATGGAGACGCCCCTTGACGAGATGATCGCGGCTGCGTTGGGCGACAACGCCTTCGAGGCCGACGAAGATAAGCAAAATTGCCAGAGCTGCAAGCCATGCTAACATGTCAATCATACCATTTTACAAAGAGATCATTCTGCAGTTGAATGCCGTATTGTGCGAACTGGGTGACGGCAGTGGGACGGTAATCCTTCAAGATGTGATGACCATCGGCGAAAAGAACGCCTTCTTTTTCATACAATCCCTGATGATCGAATTGGAAGATGTCGTGGATGACGTAGTCGCCATTCTCTATCCCCAGAAGCTCTGAAATCTGCCATACCAGACGGCTTCCGCCAATCCGGTTTAGGTGAATGACAATATGGATGGCATGGGCGATCTGAGAGCGAACCACATGATGGGGCAAGTCGACGTTAGCCTGCAAAATCAGGGATTCCAACCGACTCAGTCCGTCGGCGGCGGAGTTGGCATGAATGGTGGACATGGAGCCGTCGTGGCCGGTGTTCATGGACTGAATCATATCATACGCTTCAGCCCCGCGCACTTCACCCACGATGATGCGATCGGGCCGCATGCGCAAGGCATTGCGCACCAGATCTCGAATGGACACGGCTCCTTCGTCAAATTCGTCGGCCTGTTGAGCTTCGAGGCTGAGCACATGAGGTTGTTGCAAACGTAATTCGGCGGTGTCTTCGATAGTGACGATGCGCTGTAATTCGGGAATAAAGCTGGATAGGGCATTGAGCATCGTCGTTTTACCGGCGCCGGTGCCGCCCGTTACCAGGATGTTCAGGTTGGAAAGGACGCTTGCTTCGAGAAACTCGCTCATCTCAAAAGTGAGCGCGCCGTTTTTTATCAGATCGTCGATGGTCAGAGGCTCCTCGGGAAAACGACGGATGGTCAATGTGGGGCCGTGCACGGCAACGGGCGGGATTACAGCGTTGACGCGACTGCCGTCGGGCAAGCGGGCGTCTACGAGGGGGGTGCGTTCATCGACGCGTCTGCCCAGAGGGGCCACAATGGCGTTTATGATAGCGATAAGATGTTGGTCATCCCGAAAATGAATATGAGACATCTTTTCCATTTTGCCCGCTCGCTCGACATAAATCTCGTCGGGCCCGTTGATCATGATCTCTGTCACCAGCGGGTCTTGTAAAATCTCCTGGCCGAAGTCCTGAAGCAGATAATCGGGCGTGAACATGAGATCGGAAAGCAGCGTGCCGTATTGGCGAATGCGTGAAAGATGAATGGGTTTGACGCCCGTGGGAGAGAAAGAGCCGACAATGCGATCCGTTTCCTTGTCTGTGTTGTTGATGTTAAAGGTGAATAGATCCCGGATGATAATCTGCCCGTGACGCATCTCCTTGACTTCGCTGATATGGGTGACTTTACGCGAGCCATCTGGCAGTCGAGATAGATATAAGATGATATCCAGGGCGCCAGCCAACTGTGCGCGAATTGCTTCCAGGGGCAGATCGGCGGCCCCTTCGGCCCATTTCATCATTGTCTC
>JALSPL010000095.1 GCA_026985975.1 Anaerolineae bacterium
GGATGACAAAATCCTGGAAAAAGACATCGATATCGACCTGAACGAGGCCGAGCGAGCCGGGTCCAGCGACCGGGTGCAGATTGTGGCCCAACTGGATCGTTATCGCGGCGGCTTTCGCGGCGACGGCGACTGGACCTCCACCAAGCGATTTTATGTCACTTTCGATCCAGACCTCAACCGGCTAGCTTCCCGCGAGGTGATGGACATTGGCGAAGCCAACATGGCCGATGGCGACACCCTGGTCGAGTTTGTGCAATGGGCGGTGCAGAATTATCCCGCAGATAAATACGCACTCATCCTCTCGGATCATGGCATGGGCTGGCCCGGAGGCTGGTCGGATCCCACCGCTCGCGGCCGCGGGGCCGATAACCTCCCCCTGGCCTCGGCCATGGGCGATCACATCTATCTGACGGAGCTGGATCGATCTCTGGCGAAGATTCTGCAGACCACCGGCATCCAGCAATTCGAATTCATCGGGCTGGACGCCTGTCTTATGGCCCATGCCGAGGTTTTCGCTGCGCTGCAGCCCTACGCCCGCTACGCCGTGGCCTCGCAGGAAACCGAACCGGCGGTGGGATGGGCCTACGCCAGCTTCCTGCGCGCCTTGCTGGCCCACCCCGACATGAATGGCGGCGAGCTGGGCCAGGCGGTAGTCAAAAGTTATATTCAGGATGACCAACGCATTGTAGACGACAGGGCCCGGGCCGAGATGGTCGGCCGCCGCGGCATTTCGGCCCGGCAGGTGGCGCAAAAGATGGAGGATAGCGCCACGCTTTCGGCCATCGATTTGCAAACCTTCCCCAACCTGATGGCGGCATTGAACCAGTTCGCCTTCGTCCTGCAGAACGCCAATCAAAAAGCGGTGGCCAAGGCCCGAAGTTACGCCCAGTCTTACACCAGCGTTTTCGGGCGCAACGCCCGCCCCTCCTATCTCGATCTGGGCAACTTCGTGCAGTTGGTCAAACGCGAGGTGCGAGATGAGCAGGTGCAGAGCGCCGCAGACGGCGTGCTGGCGGCGTTGCAACAAACGACCATCGCCGAAGTCCATGGCCGCAACAAGCCCGGCTCCAACGGCATGTCCATCTACTTCCCCACCTCTCGCCTCTATCTCAATCGCGTGGCGGGCGGGGGTTCCTATGAGGCGACCGCCGATCGATTCGCCCGCGAGTCTCTGTGGGATGATTTTCTGGCTTACCATTACACCGGGCGGCGTTTCAAGGCCAAACCCGGCGCGCCCCCGCCCCAACCCAAGCCCCAGGATGTGAAAGCGCCCGGAGCCGGAAAAATTCAGGTCTCTCCCATCAAACTCTCGGCCAAAAGCGCATCCGCAGGCAACCCCGTGCTGATCAGCGCCGACATCCAGGGCGAGAATCTGGGCTATATCTACATTTTCACGGGCCTGTTGGATCAAAAAGCCAACGCCCTGTTCGTGGCCGACATGGATTACCTGGAAAGCGGAGAAAGCCGCACGGTGGGAGGCGTCACGTATCCCGATTGGGGCCAGGGCGAATTCACCCTGGAATTCGAGTGGGAACCCCTGTTTTTCGGCATCAATGACGGACGGCGCACCGTCACGGCGCTGTTTTCGCCCCAGCGCTATGGCGCCAGCTATGAAGAGGCGGTCTACAGCGTGGACGGCATTTACAGCTACGCTGATGGCGAGCAGCGCTACGCCCGGCTCTATTTCGATAACGGCACGGGCCAACTGAAACAGGTCTTCGGCTACACCGACAAGGATTTCACCGGGGCGGCCCGCGAAATCCTGCCCCAGCCCGGGGATCAGTTCACGGTGCTGGAAAAATGGTTCGATCTCGACGCCAGCGGCAAGCTGAAGAGCATCGCCTCGCAACAGGGCGACACCATCACCTTCGGCGACGCCCCCATCGAATGGCGTGAACTCGATGCGCCGCCGGGCGTTTACCAGGTAGGCTTTGTAGTGCAGGACCTGGATGGAGAGAGCCAGCCGGTCTACGCCAGCGTCATCGTGAAATAGCGGCTCGACGCAACGACTTCGAGAACGTCACAAGTCCAGTAACTGCTCAAGCTGTCTTTTCACTGACCACAACCTGACAGGTTCCATGCGCCAGATTGGCTCAGCGAACGAGCTGGCGGGAGCAAATCTGGTCGCGTATTCGGCCTTGCTGGCGGGGAACCTGTCAGGTTCAAGCGCAAGACGCCCGACTTGGGACTTTGCCCCAATTTTGAAACGCCCCCCTCTCCCTTTTCCATTTGTCCAGAAAAGCATGATGACTTATCATTAACAGCAGGTCATTTCCCCCATTCCCCCATAGCCCATAACAAGCCTCATCAGTTGCCGGAATCGGGCGGCTGCATGGAAGGCGGCGGGCGTTCATTTCAGGCAAGGAGACAAAAGCCATGAGAATACGCATTCCCAGAATACTCGCACTCATCGCCATCGTCATGCTGTTGGTGGCGGCGATGGCAGGCTGCACCACCATCGAGCAACAACCGGGGCCCGAAGGCGCGTCGGTGGCCGAGGCGGGAGCAACCGCGTCGGTCCCAGTGGCCCCGCCGCCCACCGAAGCGCCCGTCACCCCCATTTCTCCCGAAAAAGCCCAAACCCTCTGGGAGAGCGTCCAGGAGAAAGGCGCACTGGTCGTGGGCGTCGCGGGCGATTATCCACCCTTTAGCTATTACACGCCCGAAGGCCAACTGGACGGCTTTGACATCGCCATGATGAAAGAAATCGGGCGGAAACTGGGCGTGGAAATCATCTTCCAGGATGTTCCCTTTGATCAACTGCTGGGCAAAGTGCAGGCGGGCGAAGTCGATGCGGCCATCGGCGCTATCGCCATCACCCCCGCCCGGCAGGCGCGCGTGGCCTTCACCGCCCCCTACCTCACCGGCGATACGGCGCTGCTCTCCAATGCCGACGCCGACATTCCCGACATCCAGACAGTCGCAGACCTGGCGGATTTGAAAATCGGCGCAGAGATGGGCACAGACTTCGCCGACTGGCTGCTGGAACAGACGCGAAATGGTGCGCTCACCCCGGAAAACATCAATCTCTACCCCACCATCGATCAGGCGATGGCGGCGCTGGTGGACGGCGAGACCGACGTGGTGATGGCGGACGCTTTCACCGCCGAAGACCTGGCCAGACAGACCCTGGGCAAACTGCAACTGCTGAACAGGCGGGGCAAAGTGCTGCTCACCTACAAGCCGCTCATCGATCAACCGTTGCAGGGCGCCGAGTGGATGCTCAGCGCTTACTATGACGACGAGGGCAACCAACTGCCCGCTCTCACCGGCGTCTCCGTGACGGCCAACATCGATAACGCCGTCATCAGCGGCAACGCGGGCTGCAACAACTACTCCGCCGATCTCCAAATCAATGAATCCAGCCTCACCGTCACCACGCCCGTCACCACCCGCAAGCAGTGCGCTGAACCGGAAGGCGTCATGGCGCAGGAAAATCAATTCCTGGACAATCTCATCAAAACCGCCGCCTACGAAATCCAGGGCGATACGCTGATCTTCCGGGACAAAGATGGCAATCCCCTGCTCATCTTCAAGGCCCGACCCCAGGTCGATCTCGGCAACATCACCTGGACTCTTTACGCTTATGGCGACTTCCGTCATCCCCAGCCGGTCCCCGAAGATGTCACGGTCACGCTCGAAGTCGATAAAGATGGCAACGTTTCAGGCTCTTCGGGCTGCAACAACTATGCGGGCAAAGCCACCGTCGACGGCGATTCGGTCACCTTCGAGCTGGGCGCCGCAACCAAAAAAGCCTGCGATCCCGTGACCAACGCCATGGAGACCACCTATCTCGGAGCGCTGGCCGGCGTCGAGCGGGCGGAGGTGCAACAGGATCAACTGATTCTCAGTTATAACGGCGGCCTCGATGCGCTGAAGTTCCGGGCCCGGCGTAAAAATCCGATCCAGTTCACCAACTGGCAGTTGCAAACTTTTGGAGCGCCGGAGAAAAACCAGCGTCCGCTGGATACGACGCAACTGACCGCCCTGTTCGGCAAGAAGAAGCTGACAGGAGCCGCGGGCTGCAACACATTCAACACCAGTTACACGGTCAAGGGCAACAGGATCAAGATCGGAAAAATCGCCCTCACCCGGATGCTGTGCCCGGACAAGAAGATCAACAAGCAAGAAACGACCTATGTCAAATATCTGCGCAACGCCGCCAAGTATCAATTTATCGGCGTCAGCGTAGCTGCCAGCGGCCTTTATCCGCAATCCTACGCCATCGCAGTTCCGCCCGGAGCCGATGGGCTTGTGGACAAGCTGAACGACGCCCTGGCGCAACTGGATCAGGAGCAGAAAATCACCGAGCTGGCCCAGCGCTATCTGCCCATCTCCGCCGGCGGCGAGCCGAATGTGACGCCGGAACCGACGTGCACGGACAAGGTGAAATGGATGGCCGATCTCACATACAATGATCACAACATGCGAAAACCGCCGGTGGTGGAGCCTGGCGCCGCCTTCCAGAAAGTCTGGCGCGTGAAAAACGCAGGCAACTGCACCTGGACCCCGGACTACTATCTGGATTTCACCCACGGCAACAAGCCCGGCGCCGACATGAGCGGCGGCCGCACCTATCTGGATAAGGAAGTGCGTCCGGGCGAAACCTATGACCTGAAGCTGGACTTGATTGCACCACTGCAAGCGGGCGTTTATCAGGGCTTCTGGAATTTTTACAACGCCAACAACAAAGCCTTCGCCCAACTCTGGGTCGGCATCAAGGTTCCCGCGCCCGAGACGCCTCTCCCCACGCCAACGGCAACGCCTCTCCCCACGCCCTCGCCCATCGTGCAGTTCACCGCCGACCATACTCACATTCAGGCGGGCTCCTGCACCACCCTCTACTGGAACACGCAGAACGTGACGCAGACCTATCTGTTTGAGGAAGGCGAGGACTGGCAGGGCAAAGAGGTGGCGCAGCAGGGCAGCCAGCAGGTATGCCCGCCCCAAACCACCACCTACAACCTGGGCGTTGTGCTGGCCGACGGCAGCCGCGACGTCAGCAGCCTCACCATCCAGGTCTCGGCCATCACGCCTCCGCAAATCGTCAGCTTCAGCAGCCAGCCGCCAGAGTCCGTGGCGCTGGGCGAACCGGTGACGCTGTATTGGGATGTGCGCGGCGACGTGCAGCGCGTCAGCATTCTGGCCAACGGCATCCCACTGAACAGCAACGCCCCGGTCTATGGCTCCCTGGTGGATTATCCATCCCAGGCAGGCATGATGAAATACACGCTTCAAGCGCAAGGCCCCGGCGGAACCAACGTGAATGAAATCATCGTGCAGGTGGGAGAAGCGCAGCCCACGCCCGAGCCCACGGAAACCGCAGCCCCGCCCACCGAGACCCCCGTCCAGCCCACCGAGACCGCTGTTCCACCTACTGAGACCCCTATCCCGCCCACGGAGACGCCCGTCCCGCCAACTGAGACGCCCCTCCCGCCAACAGAAGTTCCGCCCACAGCCACGCCCGAGGTCACGCCTGCGCCGCCAGGCCAGGATCTGGTCAACATCAATTGGAGCCTGGTCACCATGACTCAGGCCAAGATGGCGCCGCAGCCCATCCTGCCGGACTCGCAGATCATCCTCTTCTTCGATCCGGCCGGCTCCTACAACGGCGTTGCCGGCTGCAACAACTATGCCGGAGCCTACACCGTGGCGGAGAATAACGCGCTGACCATGACGCCGGGCCAGGTCACCAACATGCTCTGCAACGCGCCGGCGGGCGTGATGGAGCAGGAGCAGCAGTATCTGCAATTGCTGAGCACAGTTCAATCCTACGCGATTGGTGATGACGGCTCGCTCAGCCTCTACACCAGCGACAAATGGATGCTGAGTTTCATGCCCGAACCCGGCCCCAAATAAACGACCACTCAGGGCGGGCGGGAGACATCCTGCCCGCTCTGAGTTCATCTCCGTCAGGAGCAAGGCATGACACACGACCAGTGGATTGGCTTCAGCATTCTCTTCCTGTCGATTCTTTCCCTCACCGTGGGGAACAGCGTGGTTCTGTTTGCCAATCGCGTTAATCGCGCCCAGTTTATTCGCTCCCTCCTCGCTTTCACCTTTCTTTTCATTCTCTCCATTTTTCTCTGGACGCTTTCCATCCAGTTTTTCGCTTATTTCTTCTTCGGCAAACATAAACCAACAATCGATGTTTTGCTGCTGGTGGCGGCCAGCTTTACGCCCTTTATCTTCGGCTTTCTGATCTTGCTGCCGCATCTGGGGTATTATCTTTATGCACTGCTGCGCGTCTGGGTGATGGTGAATCTCGTTCTCAATCTCATGCGCGCCTATCAATTCAATATCGTTCAGGCGCTGGTCGTCAGTCTTTTGGGCTGGCTTCTGCTGGAATTCGTCAGCTCTCTGTCCTTCCTGCGGTTAGATGACATCAAACGGTGGTTCCTGAAGCTGACAACAGGGAAACCGGAATACAAAGATCCTGATGATCTGGTGTTCGAATATGTGAAGCGACAGCGGGAATTGGCTTTGGAGGCGGCAAAAGCCCGACAACGGGCGGAGGAGATCAGCCATGATTGATCTGGCGGTCAACACCGCGTTGGCGGCGCTGGGCGTCTTGCTGTTTTTGCTCTTTCTCATGGCGCTGCTCTCGCCGCTGGAAGCGCTTTCCTGGTGGGCGGGCTGGAGCGGACACGCCCCCAACCCCAGCGAGCTCAGCACCGAAGCGCAGGAGGAGATCAAAGAAAGCGATGAACTCCCCCAGAAAGAAATCCGGCAGCCCGACTATTATCTGGTGTATCTCACAGCCATTGGCGGCGTCTCGGCCGATGAGATATCCTATCGGGAGCGGGTGTTCCTGCAGAAATTGCAGGCCGCCCTGCCCGAGGCGGTCATCATCAGTGACGTCTTTCCTTTTTCGGTCACCAACAATCCCCTGACGGGCGAGCGGCTGCTGGGCTGGCTGTGGCGCAAAATCCATGAGCGCCGCAAGACCATCACCGGCGGCATGTTGGCCCTGTTCATCTTCGCCCGCAATCTCTTCAATGTGGCCGTCTCGGCCGATCCGCGCTATGGGCCCATCAACAATGCGGGCGTAGCCCGGGAGATCAGCAAGAGCCTGTACCGCAATCGCTATCCGCTGCAAGGCGGCATTCCCATCGTCACCATGGGCTGGAGCGGCGGCGGCCAGATCGCGGTGGGCGTAGCCCCTTTTCTGCGGCTGGGTCTGGACGCTCCCATCTATGTCGCCTCCATCGGCGGCGTGCTCACCGATGATCCGGGCATCGCCTTCGTGGAGCATCTCTGGCATCTGCGGGGCAGCAAGGACAAATTTCCCCTCGTCGGCGATCTTCTCTTTCCGGGCCGCTGGCGGATCGCCAGAAAATCCCCCTGGAATCAGTTCAAACGGGCGGGAAAAATGACGGTCTACACGCCCGGCCCCATGATCCACACGGGCAAGGGCGACTATTTTGATCCCAAGACCACGCTGCCGGATGGCACGCTGCACGTTGACAAGACCGTCGCCATCATCGCCCGGGCGGTGCGCAGCATCCCCTCGCTGCCGGAACTGGTGGATGACGCTGAATCGCTGGCCGCGTATGACAGAGAGAAAAAACTGCATCCCGGACGATAACGGCCCGGCGGCGCGCCAGGCATCAAAGAGATTGCGGAACGAAATTTGAAACAAAACCATTCTCCAGAGTTTTTACGCCATGCCACAGCCAGCATCTCCCGTCTCCGCCCCAAAACAAAGCAAGCGCTCGAATCTGATCCCCATCATCATCATCGCCGTACTGCTGATAGCCACCGTGCTTTTTGTGGATGTCGGGCAGATGGTGCAGGTGATGCTGCACACCAACTATGCCCTGGTATTGGCGGGGATGATCTTTCTGTTGGGCGGCATCGCACTCATCGATGTGCGGTGGTGGTATCTGCTGGGGCGGGAACCAGCATTCAAACGACTGGCCCACGCCACCAATGCCAGCTATATCGTTCCCATCCTCACGCCCATTCCCAACTACATCAGCCGCGTGGTGATCACAGGCATGGCCACCGAGGCCACGCTGCCCCAGGCCACCACCTCCATGATGGTCGAGCGCATGATCGCCCAGATTATGCGCATCACGATCATCGTGCTCACCATCTCGTTGGGCGTACAGTCCGCCATGACGACCGCGTCGATGATCCGCAGCATCGTTCTCTCGTTTGCGGTGCTGGCGGGCTATTTGCTGGCCATCCGCTATTCTGAACAAGTCATCGGCGGCGTGGATAACGGCCTCGCCAAAATCCCCCGCCTGAGCGAAAAGGCGCATGACAAAATCATCGCCATCATCCAGGACGCCCTGAGCGTGGATGTGGGCATGAAAGACCTGCTGCTGGCGCTGGGCATGACCATCGTGATGTGGACGCTGTTCTTTCTGTTCCATTTCATGGTGATTCTGGCCATGCCCCTGGGCCTGGACATGCACAGCAACATCACCATCGCCCTGGGCGCGCTGGCCCTGACGCCGCCTTCGGCTCCGGCCATGCTGGGCATCTATCAGGTCTCGCAGGTGGGCCCGAATCTGGTGCTGCGTCTGGGCGCGCTGGAGCAACTGCTGCCCTATTCTCTGATGCTCTACTTCATCCAGGCCATCGTGTGGATGATTTTGACGCTGTGGGGATTGAGAGAGCTGGACATGAGCTTTGTCGATCTGTTCCGCAGCAGCAAGTCGCAATCCGAAGCGCCTGAAGTGATAGAGGCCGCAGAAGGCGCAGGCTGACGCCCGCCCATCCCTTTCATCGGAGTCATGCAATGACAAAACGAATGCTTCTTTTTCCGGCGCTGGCGATAATCCTTCTCGCCCTTCTCGCCGGCTGCGCCGCCCCACAGCCCGCACAACAGCCGACGCCCGCGGCCACGCATCCCGCCGCAAAAACGCCCCGCACAGCCACGCCCGAATCCATCGGCATTGCGCCCGAGGACATCACGCTGGATGATCAGGGATTGGTGCAGGCATGGCAGGCGGCGCTGGTTCCGGCCACGCCTTTCGATAATATGCACGCGCCGGGCCCTTCGGGCCTGCCGACGCACATTCAGGTGCTGTTCAACGGCGTCAGCGACCCCACAGCCCGCGAGCCGGGCGGGCCGGTCATCTACATCATCCCGGTGGACGCCTATCAGAGCATGTGGCGGGATCATGACAGCAGCGCCATTTCCGATCTGCTCAAGAAGATCAAAGCAGTCGACGCCCGGGCGACCGGGCCCAAACCGGTACGGGGGCTGCCGGTGCTGCCGATGGAAGAGACCTTCGGCGTGAATGACTTCGCCACGCAATTGCGCCCGGTCGGCGGCGATGACGCCAGTTTCAGCAAGACCGGCTTTCGCTTCGTGGGCCGCTTCGCCATGGTCGCCACGCCCGTCACCAATGCCGGGCTGCGTTACATTTATCAGGGATTCAGCGACGACGGGCGGTATCTGGTGGCCTTTTTCTTCCCCGTCCGCACCGACGTTCTGCCCGATGACCTGGAAGCCGTGTCCACCGAGGACACAGACGCCTTCAACAGCAACGGTCTTGGCTATCTTGCCGACAAAGCCGCGGCGCTGGATGAATTGCCGTCCGCTGCCTGGACGCCTGATCTCTCGAAGCTGGACGCGCTGATCGCGTCATTGGCCGTCAAGTAGTCTCGTGCGGTGATGCCCCATATCTTACAAAAGCCGCGTCGGCCGTAGACTTTCGAGGTCTGCGAGACCTCGAAAGTCTGGTGGAGCGGTGGCAAGCGGGCACTTATGGGCAATCACCGCGTCTCGTCCCGCCACGCCCGCCAATAGGCCTGCATACGATCCACAAAATCGCCCGGTTTTTCGGCATAGAGGCGCACGCCCAGGCCGAAACTCCGGGCTTCCAATTCCTCTCGATACGCTTCGATCAGGCGCACGGTCTTGCCCTGCTCCGCCCCTCGCAGCCGCAGTTCGGGGTGTTCGGTCAAGGTGCGGTGCAGCTCCGCCAGATCGTGATCCACCCCCAGCGCTTCTGATAACGCAACCAATTCTTCGGTGACGCCGGAGAGAACCGGCGGCCAGGCGGGCGAGAGGATGCGCACATGATAACGCAGATATTTGACCCGCTTGCGCCATTCATGAAAATGAGCCGCTGCGGGTTCCTGGCGGCAGCGGATGAGCCCGCGGCGGCCGCGGGCGTAGACGCGGCGCAGCCCCCGGGCGGGGAAATGATTGCCATGCAACGGCAGGGCTGCGATGAGCGCCCGCCCGCGCTGCAACTCGGCGGCCACATGGCGAAACAACGTCTTTTGCGGCACGACCTGATCTCGCAGCGCCTGATGATGCGCCCGCAGCCGGGCCGCCAGCCGCTGCACTTCCGCCTCGGAAAACTGTTGCGGAAAACGCTCGTGCACTTTCTCCAGGGTCTCGGAGAGCACGGCGCTGGTGCGGATATCGGAAAGCTGACGTCCGGCGTCTCGGAAAAGCGCATTCAACTCGCCGAATCGCCTTTCGCCGATATCATCCCGCACCAGCCGCAGGACGCCGCGCACGCGCTTGAAGCATTTGCGGGCGTCGTGCACGGCGGGGTCCACATCCAGCCCGGGCGTGGTGAGCCGCCATATCGCCCGATCCGTCTGCTCCAGCAGGATGCGTTTGATCTCGGAGGAAAAAGCGTGTCCGGGACGATGTTCAAAAAGGGCGTCGGGAGTCATGAGGCGTGAAAGCGTGAGAACGTAAAGGGGGTCAATCGGGGATGCGCCAGGACGCGGGAACGGGCGCGTGCAGGGAGCCTGTTTCCCAGTCCGCGTCGAAAACGGCTTTGAGATAATCATAGGCCTGGGCGCTTTGCAGAGCCAGGCCCATCTCGCGGTTGAGTTTGTTGCTGGCTTCGCTGCCGTTCATCGAGGCGGCCACAATCCAGCGCCTGTCTCCCAGAGCCAGCAGGTGCAGCTTGGCGTGCAGACCGGCTCCGGCGGGATTGCCGCGGCGGGCGATCAAGTCCAGGCCCTCGGAGCGGGCGATG
Organism: Anaerolineae bacterium; assembly: GCA_026985975.1. GTDB lineage: Bacteria > Chloroflexota > Anaerolineae > J102 > J102 > M2005. The sequence continues at coordinate 10,962 of JALSPL010000095.1, forward strand.
TCATTGACGTAGGCGACGGTGTTGCGATTGCTGCGGGCTTGCTGGGAAAAATCGAAAAAGCTGTCCAGCAGAATGCGGACGCGGGCCCCGCGGCGGGCAGCGGCGATGAGCGCTTCCAGACGCACGTTGGGATCATCGGCGGCGTTGCCATCGGTGGCGCCCCAGTAAGGATGTTCGTAAAGCTGCTGGGTGAGGATGACGTCGCCTGGCCCGGCGCGGTTGATCAGATCCAGCAGCGGGCTGGGAAAGAGGCTGGTTTCGGGCGAGGTGAAGAGGGCCGCGGCCGTGGCGTCAGTCAGATGCAACGGCTGCGGGAAAAGCACGCGATAGCCTTGCAGATCTGCAGCCGGTGGCGGGGCGTAGCCGGGAGGCGGCGCGCCATAGACGGGATGACCGGCCTGCCAGGGATAGATGTCGGTGTGGGCGTCGTCATCGTCCAGACGATAAATCATCGCTGCCCGGGCCGCGAGGGCCGGGTCCTGGATGATGACGGCGTAGCCGCGGCGGCCCAGGGTGTCGCCGTCGGCCGCGTCCTCGGGCATGCTGGAAGGTTTGAAATTCTCGGTGCTGAGCAGCAGCGTATCGTCATCGATGATCGCGAATTTGCTGTGCTGGTAGGGATAGCGATCATGGGCGTCGTCCACATCGTTGACCATGAAATGCACCCGGACGCCCGCCTGCGACAGTTGCTGTGCGGCCCAGCGCGTCTCGTCGACGAGCCCGCCCACCGGCCCGCCCTCCAGCAGCACATGCACGGTCACGCCCGCCCGCGCCCGCTCGGCCAGCGTCGCCACCAGGCCGGGATGGGTGAGTTCGTAGGTTTCCAGCAGGATGCTGCTCTGGGCGGCGGCGAGGCCATCGCGGATGGCGGCGAAAGCGTTGTCGGGCGTGATCAGCACGGTGGCGGCCCGGGGCTGCGACCAGGTTGTCAGCAGGGGCTGGGCCAGCCGGTGCAGGGCCCAGCCGGGATAAGCGGTGCGGCGGCCCTTGAGGGGATTGCGATTGCCCTGAGCCCAATCGGTGACCGTATCGCTGTCGGGCAGGCGGGGCAGGCCCGTGGCGACGTCGAAAAGCCGGTAATAGACCTGACCTTCGCTGGCGAATCTGTTGCTGGGTTGATAGGGCTGCAGGGCTGGCCCTGACCAGCCTTCGATGCCCACATCGCCCTGCTCATACACCACCGCATCGACCAGAACGCCGTCGGGCGTGAAGAGTTGCAATTCATCGCCGTCATTGTTGAGATCCGGAATGACGCCCGAGGCGTTGGGCACATCGGGATCGGTGTCGGACTGGTATTCGCAATCGGGCTTCTGCGCCCACACCCGCTGGAAGGCGACGGCCTGCCGCGTGCACCAGATGGTTTGTCCGGGCGCAAGAAGCAGATAGGGCAGAGTCAGCGCCCCCTCGCCATCGGTCACCCGCCATCCGCCCAGAAACAACGGGCCCGCGCCTATGTTTTGGATGGCGAAGCCTTCGTCCTCATCTTGCAGCGACAGGCCGTCGGGAACGAAGGCGCTGAACAGGGCCTGAGGCGGCGCGCCAACCGCGGTCAGCCTGACGATCATGGGCAGGAACATGCGGCCGGATACTGCGTCCGCCCGGAGCGTGGCTTGCGGCGCGTGCATCTGCGGCTGGGCCGCGGCCAGCCCGCTCAGGGCCAGCAGCGCCGAGAGCATCAACAAGACAGCAAAAATCAGGCGTTTCGACATAGGGGGCCTCCACCGACCGATGAAGATCGTCGTGGTTCAGTCTGTTGGGTTTGGAAAATGGCCTACGCCAGACGAGGATAAGCAACCGTTCAGCAAAATTTTGGGATGTCAGAAGGCGGTCAGGAGGGCCTGCAAGCGGGGAACCTGCGCCCGCATTTCCTCTTCGGTGAAGGTGGCCTCCCAGAACGCCCCGACGCCGCCGCATTCCAGCGATGTCACCCAGGGTTTTTGCCAGGCGCCGCTGCGTAGTTGCTGCGCGGCCCAGGCCATGATCGGCCAATCCTCATCGCTGAGGGGCAGGTGGTCGGTCATGCGGTGGGGCAGCCAGACGCCGTCGGGCCCGATGTAGCTTTCGATGAGCTCGCGGCTCAGGCCGCTGGCCAGGGCGCGGTCGATCCAGTAATCATCGACGACCTGCATGCCGGTGACGTGGATCTCGCGGATGGCGTGCACGGGCAGGCGGTTGATGTAGTCGCGGTAGTCTTCGCCCAGACGCATGGCTGCGATGCGGGCGTGGGAGATATCGAAGAGGAAGCCGCAGCCGGTGGCCTGCACGACCTGCTTGGCGGTCTCGGCGTAAAAGGCGGGATGCAGGGGCTCGGGCCCGAGGTTGAAGCCGTTTTCCACGATGACCATTTCCCGGCCAAAGCGGGCGATGACGGCCTCCACGTCCCGGATCAGATTTTCCTGGACGCCTTCGGCATGGGCGGGGTGTGAGCGATCGCGGGGGGCTTGCAGGTGCAGATTGAGATAGGGCGTGCCCGTATCGGCCAGTAGTTTCTCGAATTTGGCCCAGTTCGCGGGCTGTTTGGTCTCGCCATCCAGGGCGCCGCCCCGGCCCTCGCCCACGCCCAGGGGAAAATGAATGTAAACCGGATAGCGATCTTTGATGCGGGCGATAAGATCGGGCCAGGCCGGGCATTTGAACACGTCGGGGGCGATAACGCCCTGATCGTAAAGTCGGGCGGCGGCGTTGGAGTAGTTGAGTCCGAATTTCATGGCGGTGGTGGCGTCCTTGTGATGGGTTTGCGAAAGATGCCGAAACGCAGGCGTTTGCCGGCGACGGGCTGACGCAGGAGTTCGGGCGTGAGGTCGTAGCCCAGCTCCCGCCAGAAACGCACCAGTTCGGGTTGGTTGAGGGGGACGGCGGTGCGGATTTCGTTCATGTCGGTGGCGATGCGCAGCCATTCCGCCAGGATGCGCACAGCCCAGCGCCCGAGTTCATCCCGGGCCGCGGGCGTTTCATCCCGCAAAATCAGCGCCCCCAGCCAGAGCACGCCTTCGGCGGGATGATGAAAACGAAAATCCAGCGAGCCAATAATCATCTCATCCCGCCACCAGATGGCCATAATGGCCCGATCGTCGTTTTCCAGCAACTGCTGGTAGTCGTTGGCGGCCTGGATGGGAGGTGCGGGCGCGCCGGTGAAGGCCAGGAAGTAGCCGGAGCTGGCCTCGTACATCTCCTGAAGCTCGACCAGCATCTCGGTGGTGACCGGTTTGAGCAGGATGGGCGGGGGCGAGCTCATAGCCTCTCAGCGTATTCGAAAGTCTGGCGGAGTTTGATGATGATGTCGGGCGGATAGTAGCCTTTGGGCAGGGAGGCGTTGGCGTAGACCAGGCTGCGGGGCCCGATGAGCGCGCCCGGATTCAACACGCTGTTGCATCCGATCTGGACGCCATCTCCCAGGATCGCGCCCAGCTTGGTCAGGCCTGTGTCGAAAAGCTCGTTTTCGATGCGGATCTGGAGGGTGGGGCGGCGGCCCGTGGCAGGATCTCTGACGCTGACCACGGTGAGATTGGATAATTTGACGCCGGCGCCCAGGTTCACGCCCCGGCCCAGGATGCTGTCTCCCACGTAATTGAAATGCGGGGCGAAAGCGCCCGAGAGCAGGATGCTATTTTTGATCTCGGTGGCGTGGCCCACCAGGGCCCCGGCGCCAATGAGAGCGTTGCTGCGAATGTAAGCGCCGTGGCGCACATGCGCGTCCGGGCCGATGTATGCGGGCCCGGCGATGAAAGCGCCCGGCTCCACCACCGCGCCCGGACCGATGAAAATGTCATCGCCGGGGGCCAGAAAAGCGTCGGCGGCCACCGTGCCGAAAACCTGATGCCCCTTGCCCCCCACCAGCCGCTGCAAATACGCATTCAGCCGCGGCAATGCCTCCCACGCGTAGAGAACGCCGTCGAAGATATCGGCGCGAGGCTCCTGGCTCAGATCGAAAAAATCAGACGGTGAAAGTGGCGCAGTCATGATGGATGTCTCTCAAGACGGAGTTTGTTTACTGCTCCCATCATACACTGCCGCCCATCCGCAGCCAAATTCTGCGGCCAGGATCAAACGCAGGGCGTGGATGGCGGTTTAGCGGTCCTCAAAAGATAAGGACTAACGTAGGCAGATGGGAAGCCGTTTGCCATCAAAACCTGACAGGTTCCCCGCCAGCCAGGCTGAATTCGCGACAAATGCGCTCGTAGCCAGCCCGTTCGGTGAGCCAACCCGGCGGCATGGAACCTGTCAGGTTATGCGCGGCGAAAACAGCCTGAATAGCTTCCCAAAGCATTAGAATAAAAGCCCGCCGCGAGAGGCGCTTATCTCAGGGCGTTTGCTCGGCCAGGCCCGCCAGCGCCCGCGCCTGCGCCACCAGCTTATCGGCATGATAGCTATCGCCCTGGCGCAATGATTGCCCGGCCTCGTTCAGCAAAGCGCGGGCCCGGGACGCGTCATCCGCAGCCACGCCGCTATCCGACGCCAGCTTCCGCTGAACTTCCAGCGCGTCCTGCGCCAGCTTCAGCCGATGCTCCGCCGCCTTGACGGTGCGCTTCCAATCCTTGCCGCTCTCGAACCCGCGCTGCACCAGATCATCAGGCTGCCAGCCCAGTTCATCGAACAGGGGCAGCGCCGCCTCCCACGCGTCCAGCGTCTTATCCGCGTTGCGAAAATCGCTGTGCGCGGAATAATAGCGCCAATACCGCATGTTTTCCAGCAGCGCATCGGGCGTCTTCCAGCCCAACGGCTCGATGCGGGCCTGCAGCGCTCGCACCTGCTTCCACATATCATCCCGCTGCGCCAGCAAGGCCTTGCCCTGCTTGTTCAAAACCCGCGTGGTCCACAATTTGCGCAGGCCGCGAGACGCCCTGCGCTTCTTGTTTTGCTGCAAGAACATTTCAAGATATGAATAACTGTCGGCCAGCAAAGCGTCATCCGCGGCCGCGCTTTCGGCGAAGGCACGATTCACCTCCTGAACCTTCGCCAGGCCCAGCAGCTTCACCAGGCGCTTGATGGTGTCATAAGACTTGGCGTAGCCGTACTGTTCGGTCTGTTCATCTTCCTCGGTGTCAAACCCGACATGCTCCCAATCCTGCAAAGGCATTTTGATCGTATCGCGACGGGGCATCCTGTACGCCACATCCTCCGCATCCATCTTCAGCCGCCGCATGGCCTCCCGCGCAGACCACTCCGCCCAGCCCTCTCTCAGCCAGACCGAATCGAAGGGCCACGACCACAGATGCGCGCCCTCATGCACGATCGTGCCGCGGGTGGCCGAGGGCAGGATGCCAACCGTATCAGCATCCTCATACATCCCGGCATAGCCCTGGGTGTCAGCGGTCTGTGAGCGGATGACCTCGATCTCGCCCGAGCCCTGGTAGGGAAATCCCATCACCTTTTCCAGCACGGGCAGCGCCTTGGTCAGCGTATCCACAATCTTCTGCGCCCAGGCCTCCTCGCCTTCGACATAGCGCACCCTTATGCGGATGTCCTGTTCCTGCAGGGGCACGGGATCGGAGAGCAATTCGCGCTCCTTGGCTTCTCTGGCGGCCTCGATGGCGAGATAGGAGCCCGCCCACTGCGAGGAAACGCCCTCGGGGCACACAACCCGGGCCGCATCCGCTTCCTGGGAGACCGTGCACAGATCGCTTTCCAGCCCGATGTCGAAATCCGCCGGAAAATCCACCTGCACCCGCCCGTCGTACACCCAATCCTGATGATCGATCTCATAAGCGGGGACGCTCACCACATTCTTCGAGGTGTAAAAAGGCGGGCGGGCCTCCGCGATGCTGTAATCCAGCTCGATTTTGATTTTCTGTTTGTACACCAATTGTCTGCGAAAGAAAATGGCGTAGGAGTCGTATTCCTTGCCTTTTTTATGACGCCGCACCTTCAGCTTCACCCCATCGCCCCGCCGGGCCGTGATGGCGCTGACGCCCTTGGGCAGATCCCAAAAAATCCTGTCATAATAGTAATAGCTGCCGCGTGATTTCTTGCGCGTTGTTGGATCGCGGTTGATGATGATCAGGCTGGAGTGAACGGTAATCTGGTTATCGGGCGCAGAGACGGTGTAGTGCGTGTCCTC
>JALSPL010000096.1 GCA_026985975.1 Anaerolineae bacterium
GATATCATCGCTGCGGGCAATGAGCGCCAGATAAGCGATGAACAAAAACAATCGGAAAAAGCCTTCAAGAATGGCGCTGGCGTATTTGGAAAGGCCCAACCATGTTTCGCTGAGATGGGCGACGCCGGTGGGCAGCAGGAAGAAAATAGCGACCCCCACAAGCAGCGAAAGCGCCACAGTTCCCCAGGCCACAGGCCCGCTGAATCCCTGAGCATCTTCCTCATCCTCGCCGATGGCGACATCAGCCGACCACATCAGCGCTTTGGTGCCCAAAATCAGGGCGTCCCACAGCAGCACCAGGCCGCGCAGGAAAGGCATCCGGCTCCAGCGACTGCGGTAGACTTTCTCGGGGAGCGGCTCCTCATGGACGACAATCTCACCTTCGGGATTGCGCACGGCAATGGCAACGCGGCGTTGGCCGCGCATCATAACGCCTTCGATAACGGCTTGTCCGCCGTAGTAAAATTCACTCATAATGGGTGCTCTGTTAAGTTTATCATTGGTTTGATCCTAGCACTTTGAGCGCCAGGATGCAAGCTGGTTGGAGGAATATGGGATGTTTTGACAAAATTTACGCCGCAAACCCGTCATTTTCCAAGATCAACGTCGCAGATTGATGATGATTACGATCATGGCGACGAGACCGCTGAAAAAGACGCCAGCCAGCAGGGGAAGCGCGTTGTTATCCGGCAGGCTTCGTCGCGCTTGCCGCCGCGGATTGATGACAGGATCGGGCGTGGCGGTTGGCGTGGATGTGGGGGATGCCGTAGCCGCGGGAACGGAGGCGGCGGTGCGGATAGGCGCGGGCGTGGGCGTCATGGTGGGGACGATGACGCTGACAGCGGCCGCTGTGGGCGCGGCGCTGGCTGTTGCGGTCGGGGTGACCGTGGCGGCGGAACGATCGGTCGCGGTCGCGTTGCCGCCTGACGGCGTTGTCGCCGACAGATCGCAGGCGATGACATGCACATCATCCACCCACAGGCCCGCTTTGAGCCCGCCGCCATCATTATGCACGCCCACGACCAACAGGATATCCTTGCCGGAAAAGGGCGTGAGGTCCACCGAGACTTCTCGCCAATCTTCCTGAGGAGGCCGCTCATACAATAAAACCGTTGACTCATCCGTAAGCAAATCCCTGACGACGATATAACGCTTGTCATCGTCATCGCCCGCCAGCGAACGCAGCCATAAGGTCGCTGTGATCCGCCCGGCGGCGGGAAGTTGCATCGCCTGCCAGACGGTGGAGTCTACATTCTGATTATCGGCGTCGGCGGGAATGCCCACAAAAGCGGCCCGAGCGCCGCCGTGCGCCGCTGCGGGGTCCAGGAATCCGGGACTGGCGGTGTTGGCAAACTCCCACGTCCCCCCGGATTCAAAACCACCATCCTGTTCCACATAGATGCAGTTGGATGGCGGTTCGCCCTGAGCAGATGCCCGGCCTGACAACCCGGTCAGTGCAATGATGATCAGAAAAAGGATGGTGAAAGAACGAAGCTGAATCATGAAATCGTGAGCGTGAGCGTGAGTGAGACGATGGGGCCCCATTTTACGCTTTTTTGCACGATTCTGGCAATTTCAGGGGGCGATGAGGCCAAAGCGGGAGATGACGTCGGGGGCGAAATGGGCCAGGTGTCGGCGCAATTGCAGCAAGGCCAGGTCCCGGGCCTTGGCTTCCAGCAGGATGTCAAAGTCGCGTACAGAAGGCAATCCCCGCAGAAAAGCGATGAAGTCGAAGGGATTGATGTAATGACTGTGGCGGTTGAGTCGCGGCGGATGAGGCCGCCCCCGGCGGTCCCGAACCATCTCGGTGGCGGGCGTGCTGAAATGGATCTTGGGCGTCTGCTCCGGCGGCCAGGTTGCCAGACAGATGGCCAGCGCATCCGGGGCGGGCACGGCGTGGGGGTTGTAAAGCTGATGGTGGAGATAATCGAAAATCAGCCTCACCCCCGTGCGCTGATGAATCCACAGCGCGTCCAAAACATCAAACCGACGATCATCGTGCTCCAAAACCAGGCGGCGCTGCACGCCCGCGGGCAGGGCCGAGAATCCCTGAACAAAGGCAGCCAGCGCCCCGGCCCGATCATGGTAATGGCCGCCCACATGCACGACGATGACAGCTTCCGGGCCCAGGTCCATGCCATCCAGGATGGCGGTCATGCCGCTCAATTCGGCCATGGATTGTTGCAAGCGCTGCGGATCGGGCGAGTTGAGCAGCACATGGGCGGGGGCGTGGAAACTGAGGCGAAGCCTCAAACGTCGGGCCAGCGCTCCGGCCGCGGCCAGCTCCGCCTCGCATTCTTCAATCTGCTCATGGAATTGCGGCAGTTGTGGATGCGTCAGATAGGGAGCGAGGCTCGAAGCCATGCGATACATCCTGATCTGTCTGCTTTCCAGATAGAGAAAAACATCCCGCAGATAAGCCAGGCTGACGGAGAGATGGGGGCGATTTTGCCAGCGGCGGCTATCATAGCTGGGCAGGCCCCTGCGGCCCAGCACGCTGACGGAAAATCCGAGGCGCATGAGGTGGTGGTCGGCGTGAAAGATGGGTTTGCGGATCAAAGCGATGCGGTTTAGAATCCAGGTGCATTATACGAGACATCCCGCCGCTTTGCATCTTCTCTGATAACCACCGATGATCTGTCCCCGGCAGCAGTGCATCTTCATTCACATCCCCAAAACAGCGGGGCAGAGCATAGAGACGGTATTTTTGCAGCAGGCCGGATTAAGCTGGCAAAATCGGTCGGCGCTGCTGCTGCGCCCCAATGACAATCCCGCTCTGGGCCCGCCGCGGCTGGCGCATCTCAAGGCCAGCGAGTATGTCGCCTATGGTTATGTTGACCGAGATGCGTTCGACGCCGCCTTCAAATTCGCGTTTGTGCGCAATCCCTGGGCGCGGATGACATCTTTTTATCATCATCTCAGCACGGCCCGCTCTTTTCGAGCCTATGTGCTGGGCGAGTTCAGAAAAAAAGTTTGGACGGAGATGGCCTGGTTCGTGGGCCCGCAGAGTGATTTCATCTATGACGAGGATGGCAGGCTGCTGGTGGATTTTGTGGGACGATTCGAGCGTTTGCAGCCCGATTTCGACGCCATCTGTCGGCGTCTGGGAATGCCGCCCCGGCCATTGCCTCATGTCAATCATGCGGCGGAGCACCGTCGGCTTTATCTGGGCCTGAATCTCCGCAAGCTGCTGCGCTCCTGGCGCAAGCGCCTCACCAAGCCCGCTCCCCGCTTTGCCCGCTATCAGGATTATTATGATGACGACACCCGGGCGCTGGTGGCGGAACTCTATCGATCCGATATCGAGCTGTTCGATTATCACTTCGACGAAAAACCTGCAACAATCACAGAAAAACGTTATGACAACAAAATTCGAAACCCGCATCCTGGATGATGACGCCCGCGCGGCGGCTCCGGGCCAGTTTGTGCGTCTCTCCGACGGCATGACGCATTATGAGTTGGCCGGGCCCGAAGATGGCCCGCCCGTGGTCCTGGTGCACGGCTTCTCCGTCCCCAGCTACATCTGGGACCCGACCTTCGCGGCGCTGGCTGCGGCGGGCATGCGGGTGCTGCGCTACGATCTGTTTGGCCGCGGCTACTCCGACCGGCCCGACGCCCGCTACGATCGCGAGTTATTCGACCGTCAACTGGCCGAACTGCTGGACGCGCTGGCTTTTCCCCGCCCCGCGGGCCTGGCCGGACTCTCCATGGGCGGGCCCATCGTCGCTGTCTACGCCCAACGACGGCCGCAGCAAGTGAGCCGTCTGGCGCTGCTGGACCCGGCGGGTCTGGCCTTGCCCGAGGCGCTGCCCGCCAGATTGGTGAAACTCCCCCTCATCGGCGACTGGATCATGAATGCGGTGGGGGATAAAGTGCTGCTGGGGAATCTGAGAAAGGACATCAAAGATGATTCACAGGCCGAAGCCTACATCGAGCGTTTCAAACAGCAAATGCAATTCAAAGGATTCAAGCGGGCGCTGCTCTCCACCATGCGCTCGGGCGTGTTGACCCGTGCCGCCGACGCCTACGCGGCCGTGGGCAGGCTATCGATCCCGGTTTTGCTGATCTGGGGCGAGGAGGATGAAGTGGTTCCCTACCATCTCAATGAGACCCTGCGCCAGCTTATCCCCCAGGCCGACTTTCACGCCATCCCCGATGCCGGGCATGTTCCCAGTCTGGAGAAGCCCGAGCAGGTGAATCCACTGCTGATCTCCTTTTTCGGGCGCTAAAAGATCATGAATCCAACTGCGCGGCCAGGGCCTCGGGCGTGGTGACAGACAAGTTGCAGACGAAATTGCGGCAGACATAGGCCGTGGCCCGACCATTTACGGCGATGCGGTCGGCCAGCAGGGGAATGCGGCGGGCCAGGGAGGCGGCCTGGTCGGGCGCTGCGCCCGCCATCACCGCATCGGGCAAAAAGCGGCGGCTGGCTTCGTGGTGAAGCGCGTGCAGAGCCGCGTCATCTTCGCAGCCGATGAAGACGATCTCGCGGGAGGGGCGCAGATGGAAGTCCAGGGCGCAGAGCAGATGCCCGAATCCCATGG
>JALSPL010000097.1 GCA_026985975.1 Anaerolineae bacterium
GATCATCAGCCGGTCCACCGCCACCATCTGGGCAGTGGTGAGCGCGGGCAGCATTTGCCGGGAAATGGTCGGGAAATCGCCTGGAGATGAAATCATAGCGCTAGTTGAGGGTTGAGGGGCGGGGAATTTTGTGCAGTTGGACCATCTGTTTTCCTGGTTTCCCAGTTTCCTGGTTTCCCAGTTTCCTAGTCCCTGGTTTCCCAGTTTCCTGGTCTCTACATGTTACGCAGCATCGGGCCTTTTTGTTTCGGTTTCGATCCAAACGCCCTGCACCAGCTCCACCTCCATTTTTAGCGCCATGCTCAGCACATCGAGATTGCGTTCGGCCTCCCACAACTCGATGGCCGCGGGGCCTGTGGTCAGAGTCTCGATCTGCACCCAGCCGTTTTCCACATCGGCGTGGCAGCGCAGATCCCGCACAATCTGTCTGCGCCCGCGCTCCAGATATTCGGCCAGGCGGATGACGCCGCACAGGACGACCAGCGCTTGCGTATCCGTCTCATCCAGCAGGGGGGCCAGTTCGCGGGCCTTGGGGACGCCCTTGTTGCGGTGATAGCGGGCGATGAGGGCGATGATAGCCAGCTCGCGCGGGCTGTAGCCATAGAGCGTGTAGTTGAGGATGATGTAGTAGGAGTGTTGATGATGGTAGGGATAGTTGATGATGGCGCCGATGTCGTGGAGGATGCCCGCGGCCCACAACAGCTCGCGATAGCGTTCATCCAGCCCGTGCACGGGCCGTAGATCATCGAACATGCGCAGCGCCAGAAAAGCCACATGATGGCTGTGGGCGTCATCTCTGCCGAAGATGCGGGCCAGATTCAACACGCTGAAACGCCGCAAGTCGGGAATGATGGGCTGGGGCAGGTGCGAGAGATAGTGCTCGAAAAACAGGCCCTCGCGCAGTCCCGGGCGACTGATGGTGATCTCATCGAAGCCGCTGTGCTGCAACAGGGCCCGATAGGCGATGGCCGCGGCCGGAATGATGTCCGCCCGATCTGCGCGTAGGCCGTTGACCCGACGCCGTTTCTTCAATGAATCGCGCCATAAACGATCCGCCATGCCGCTAATGGCTGCTGCGTCCAGCCGGTAGCCATGAATGGATGACAACGGGTAGCGTTTGCGCACCTGATCGATCTTGCCGAGATTGCGAATGGCGCCGCCGATGGCCACCAGTTGATCCCCTGGCTGGAAGCGAAACCAGTCCAGGGGCTGCAATTGTTCGCCGATGAATTTTTGCAGCGCCGCCACCTGCTCGGGGCTGATTTTGTCAGGGGAGAGAAAAAGCTCGGTCAGACGCAATGCGCCCAGAGGCAGGCTTACGGCTCGACCGGGAATCCCCTCCCGCACCTCGACGATCTGGGCGCTGCCGCCCCCCAGGTCGATGACAAAACCGTCCCGCAGACAGGTGGCGTTGATGGCTCCCAGGGCGCCATAGCGTCCCTCCTCCTCGCCCGAAAGCAGCCGCAGCGTCCAGCCGGTCTCGGCTTTGATGCGGGCCAAAAATGAATCGCGATTGATGGCGTCGCGCACAGCGCTGGTGGCGGCGACGATGACTTCGCTGACGCCGAGATCATCCCCAAGCTCCTTGAACATGCGCATGGCGTTGACCGCCCGCTGGATGGCCGCGGCCCGTAGCACATTGGTGCGGCCCATGCCCTCGCGCAGGCGCACCACCTCGCGAATTTCATCCTCCAGACGAAAATAGCTATCCCGCTCATAGTCGTAGATGACCATGCGGGTGGTGTTGGAGCCGAGATCGATGATGCCGATGCGTTGAGCCATAATGCGATGGGAAGACAGTGAGAGGCCAGGGATGAAGTGTCGTTTATCATGCAAAAAAGGAGGCGCAACGTGCGTCGCGCCTCCTGATTTTGCCACTGGTTATCCGCTTGTGCAAGCTCGCCGGAGTGGCGGGCTTAACCACTGATGTTACGCAGTTTTGCCGTGCTGTCTTGGGCGGAGCAAAAAATAATGATCTCGCACTACGGACGAAAGGACGATGGGACGAAGGTGGACGAATGAGCAGGAACGACTATCGTCCACCTTCGTCTACTTTCGTCAATTTTCGTCATTGCTGCGGCGAAAACCGCCCTTATCCAGCAGGTTTTCATTGCATCGGGCGAGTGCGTAACATGAGTTAATCATAATCGATGGCGCTGAACTGGCTCAGTTTCTTCAGACGATGATTGGAGTTGATTTTGCGTATGGTGCCCGATCGCGAGCGCATGACCAGGCTTTGGGTGCTGGCGCCGCCGCCATAATAGCGCACGCCCCGCAGCAAGGCGCCCGTGGTGATGCCGGTGGCGGCGAAGAAGACGTTATCGCCCATCACCAGATCGTCGATGGTGAGCACCTTGTCCAGGTCTTGCCCGGCGTCGATGGCGGCCTGACGCTCTTCTTCGTTACGCGGCATCAATTTGCATTGCAGATCCCCGCCCATGCACTTGAGCGCGGCCGCGGTGATCACCGCTTCGGGCGAGCCGCCGATGCCCATGAGCATATCCACGCCCGAGTCCTCCAGGGCGGTAGCGATGGCTCCGGCCACATCGCCATCGGTGATGAGCAGGATGCGGGCGCCGGTCTGCCTGATTTCGGCGATGAGCTCGGCGTGGCGGGGACGATCCAGCACCATGACGGTGATGTCGCGCGGCTGTTTGCGCAACGCCCGGGCTACGCGCCGCACATTCATCTCCACCGAGGAGTTGATGTCGATCATGTCGCGGGCTTCGGGGCCCACCGCAATTTTGTTCATATAAACGATGTCATGGGGATCGTACATGGTGCCGCGTTCGGCCAGCGCCACCACAGCCAGGGCGCCGGGCAGCCCTTTGGCGGTCAGGGTTGTGCCATCGATGGGATCCACCGCGATATCCACCGCAGGCGGCTCGCCGGTGCCCAGCTTTTCGCCGTTGAACAGCATGGGCGCTTCATCTTTTTCGCCTTCGCCGATAACGACCACGCCATCCATGTCGACGCGGTTCAGCACCAGACGCATGGCGTCCACCGCTGCCTGATCAGCCGAGATTTTGTCGCCGCGTCCCACCCAGCGCCCGGCGGCCAGGGCCGCTGCTTCGGTGACGCGGGCCAGTTCAAAAGCCAGATTGCGATCGGGGATTACTTTTGCCATTTGAAAGAGGCTCCTGTGAGATTGTATGTTGATGGTGATTGGGGTGTCTGCTACTTGATAACGCCCAGCTCGCGTCCGACTTTGGCAAATGCCTCCAGCCCGAAATCCAGATCGTCGCGAGTGTGGGCGGCGGTGTTCATGACGCGGATGCGGGCCAGGCCCTTGGGCACGGTGGGAAAGCCGATGCCCATGGCAAAGACGCCGTTTTCGAATAGCTTACGGCTGAATTCTTTGGCCAACCCGGCGTCGCCCAGCATGATGGGCAGGATGGGCGTCTGGCTGTGGCCGGTGTCGAAGCCCAGGGCGTCCATGCCCGCCTTAAGATAGTCGGCATTTTCCCACAGCCGCTCCACCAGCTCCTCGCTCTCTTCCAGAATAGCCACTGCGGCCAGACAGGCGGCGGTGTCGGCGGGCGTGGGCGCGCTGGAGAAAAGGAAGGGGCGGGCTTTCTGCCGAATGTAGTCGACGATGAGTTTCTTGCCGGCGATGACGCCGCCCACCACGCCGAAGGCCTTGGAGAGCGTGCCGATCTCCACATCGAACTTGCCGTGCAGCCCGAAATGATCCACGATGCCGCGGCCGCCGCGCCCCAGCACGCCCTCGCCATGGGCGTCGTCCACCATGGTCATCAGACCGTATTTTTCGGCCACTTCGTAGATCTTGTCCAGCGGTGCGATGTCGCCATCCATGCTGAATACGCCGTCGGTGACCACCAGGCCCCGGCGGTACTGGGGCAGATGCTCCTTCACCTTGGCCTCCAGGTCTGCGGGATCGCAGTGCTCGTAGACGATGATCTTGGCCCGGGAGAGGCGGGCGCCGTCGATGATAGAGGCGTGATTCAACCGATCGGAGAAGATAACGTCACCTTTCCCCACCAACGGCGGCAGCGCGGCCTGGTTGGCGTTGAAGCCGCTCTGCACGAACAGCGCATCCTCCACGCCCTTGAATGCGGCCAGGCGTTGTTCCAGCTCAAGATGCAGGCGGGTGGTGCCGGCGATGGTTCGCACCGCAGCCGGGCCCACGCCCCAATCATCCACCGCCTTCTTGGCCGCTTCTTTCAGCCGGGGATGATTGGCCAGGCCCAGATAGTTGTTGGTGCAGAAATTGAGAACTTTCTTGCCGTCCACTATCATCCAGCCGTCCGCGGGCGACTCCATGACGCGAATGTTGATAAACAGATGTTCGGCCTTGAGCCGTTCCAGCTCTTTGGTGATGAAATCAAGTTTGTCAGACATGAGAAAAACCTCCTGAATTGTTCCGTGAGCAGGAAAGAGGAGACGAGGGATGAGGAAACGGGGGAATGAGGAGACGAGGAATGAGGAAATGGAGATGGGAAGATTAGGAAGCGAGGAGGGGGCAGGGGGCAGGGGGGAAATCGGGCGGCGCAGCCAGTTCAGTGACCG
>JALSPL010000098.1 GCA_026985975.1 Anaerolineae bacterium
TTGATCCATGTAAAATGTTACCACCTGCAAGACCGTCAGGGCAAGGACGCCCTCAATCAAGGCCAGCATCACCCCGAATTTCTCTCGCCGCAACATGATAGCAATCGCAGCAACCAGGGCGACCGCGCCTACAAGGATTTCAAGCCCGGCATGCACCCATTGCACGGTCAATCCCCCGGCATCCGCCTGCTGCGCCTGAGCGATCATCCATGCCAGCAGGTCATCTCGGGTTGCTGCAGGAGAAATAGCCACCCAGGCGAAAAATATCAAGACCGCCAGCGAACTGACCGCATTGATGAGCAACAAGATGATGATAAGCCAACGATGTCTCTGACGCCCGAGCTTATGTATGAGGGCGTTCAATCTGGCGCTGGCCCGCTGCAGCAATGAAGGCTCGTAGTCGGTGAAAGGAACATTGCCCTGAGCGACATATTGCCACAACATATCAGCCAGAGCCGCGATTTCGGGGCGGGGATGCCCGCGGGCTATCTCAAGCTTGGCCAGCAACTCCTGGCCTTTCTTTTCATCCAGATCAGCATACACCGCATCTTGCAACTGTTCCAGGGCCAGCAGAATGGCGCGCCGGGGGTCCGTGCGTTCGGGACGCCGAACCAACAGGTAGACGATACCAAAAATAAGAAAAAAGCTGTAGATGATCGGGGCGGCGGCGGGAAAGAAATAGTCATTATTTTGAGTGATGAATTTCCCCACTTCATCCATAAACAGCCCAACCCCAATACCATTCAACACCGCCGCCAGATATAACACGCCAGGATTATCCCATACCAGTGCCATAATCACGGCAATGAAAAGGGCCAGCCCTCCCCACAGAAGGTGGGCGATATGCAGCACGCCGTTCCCCACCTGCGGATAGCCTGTTAATTCCAAAAACAGGCGCACCAGCATCACTGTGGCGGCGAAAGAAATCACTGATAACAAAATCAGTTCAGAAGCGTTTTCACGTTCGATCAGGATATGACGATATCGATTCATTCTTTTGGCAGCTCCAGCATTTTTTATAAACAACTGGACTCTGGCGTTTTTGATTTGGACACGAATTGACACGAATTATACAAAAAAAGAAGAGAAAAATTCGATAAATTTGCTTAATTCGTGTCAAAAGATGACTTGAAAAGCAGCCAAAATGATTTTCGCCAGACGCCAGTAACCACGTTCAAACGGGCTACCTTGGCAGTTACGGTATTTCTAGATCAAAGATGGCGGAATTATAGCACAGGAGATTTGATTACACAGATCGCCCGGATCAAATGCTTTTCCAATAAAGTTCTGTTAAGCTATCAACGTAAGCATTCTACAGCCCAAACCTGGCCGAGCCAGAACCAAACAGGAACACAGAGTTTCACAGAGATTGCCAGAGCACCACAGAGAAATCTCTAAAAAATCCTCTGTGAAGCTCTTGATTTTCCTCTGTGGCTCTCTGTGTAACTTTTTGTTCTGCGTACAAGAATTTCACAGTCAAGATACTATCAACCCCCATCAAACACCGGAGGTGTTGCTCATGTTGTTCGAAAAAATCCTGGTCGCCGTTGATGGGTCATCAGCCTCGATGCGGGCGGTGGAATGCGCCCGCAAAATGGCGAAACTGACCAACGCAACCGTCATTCTGGTGCACGCCTTCCCCAAGGTGTCCGAACTTCTGGGCGAGCCCAATTTGTCCGAAACTATCGCCCGCCACATCGAAAAAGCTCACGATCTCGTCGACCCGCTGGCCGAATCCTTGCAGGCCGAGGGGGTGCAAACCGTCACCGAAATCCTGCAAGGCCCGCCTGCCGACGCCATCCTCAATGTGGCCGACGCCCGGGATGTCGATCTCATCATCATGGGCGCTCGCGGGCTGGGCTCATTGGGCAGCCTGCTGCTGGGCAGCGTCAGCCAGAAGGTCATGTCCCACGCCGCCTGTCCGGTGATGGTGGTGCGGGCGCAACAAGAGGCGTAATCGAAAAAACGGATGTCGCGCTTTGTCAGGCCGAGGCGACGGCCAAAAAATTCTTCAGAATCTGAATCCCGACCTGCTGGCTTTTCTCGGGATGGCAGTGCGCGCCTCGGATGCGGTTGCGAAGATCAGACATAAATCAGGTTGAAACTATAGGACAAGTTCGCTATAATGAGCCTGACCCAATTTCAGGGAGTTAAATTTATGGCCATGCAGTATTTTACAACTATCATCCAACGTGACGGCGATTGGTATGTAGCGCTGTGCCCGGAACTGGATATTGCCAGTCAGGGAAAGACAGTGGAAGAGGCCCGCCGCAATCTGGTCGAGGCCATTGAGCTTTTCTTTGAAGTCGCCTCTCCCGAAGAAATCAAAAATCGCCTGCAACCTGAAGTTTTCGTTACCCAGGTGGGGGTCGTCGTTGCCTAAACTACGCATACTTTCCGGTCGCGAAGTGTGCCGCATTCTGGAAAGTCAGGGGTTTGTGATTGTGCGTCAGCGGGGCAGCCATATCGTCATGCAGAAAAAAGTTGAAAGTTCGACCATCACCGTCCCCGTGCCAGACCATAAAGAGATCAGGCCTGGCACGTTGCGCGCTATCATCCGACAATCGGGGCTCCCCAGACGTTTGTTCGAGGCGAGATAAAAAGGACGTCATTCAGGCCGAGGCGAGGGCCAAAAAATTCTTCAGAATCTGAATCCCCACCTGCTGGCTTTTCTCGGGATGGAATTGTGCGCCCCAGATGTTGCCCCGGCGCACCATGGATGCGTATTCAAAACCGTAATCGGTGGTGGTCAGCACGTCGTCGGGATTGGCGGGATCGCAGTAGTAGGAATGGACGAAGTAGGCGTAGGAGCCATCATCCACGCCCGCCAGCAGCGGATCGGGCCGCTGGATGTGAAGTTGGTTCCAGCCTATCTGGGGGATGCGCAGGGTGTCGGGGAATTTGCGCACCCGGCCCGGCAGCAGCCCCAGCCCCCGCCAGGTTCCCATTTCCTCGCTCACCTCGAATAGCATCTGCATGCCCACGCAAATGCCCAACAGGGGGATGTCATTTTCCACCACCCGTTGCACGATGGGGGCCAAACCCGCGGTGCTGAGATTGGTGATGCAGGCGCCAAACGCGCCCACGCCGGGTAAGATCACGCCGTCCGAGCTGAGAATGCGGTCGGGATCCGCGGTGAGCGCCACTCTCTGCGCCACGTTCGCTTCGCGAATAGCCCGCTCCACCGCTTTTTGCACGCTGCGCACATTGCCGATTTTATAATCCAGAATTGAAATCATCGCGCCAAAAAGGAAGAAAGGTTGTCAGGGAAAGGCGTCAGTCGCGCATCTCTCGCAGCCTGCCACAATCTCTTATCGAAAGTGGCGAATAAAATAGGCGCAGAGAGCAACTCTTGCCAAATAATGGCCGCAGCCAGATGAACCGCGTCATAACCCCGCAACTGATATTTCCAGGCTAAATCTCCAGCCAGAACGATCAATCTTTCCGTCACTGGCACCTGGGTGATATGTCGCCAATCCCTGTGAAAAATCCTCAGCTTATCATGCACAACGACTTGGTTCTGCAAGCCCATACGCACGATTTTGGCAAAGGTGGCGGTCGTCTCAACATAGGTCACCATTGCCGTGCCAATAATCTCAGACTGTTGCAGAAGGGCGGTTACTTCCTGACTGCCGGTTTCGCGAACGTAGCGTTTGATTAGAGCGCTGGTGTCCAGATAGAGATTCACTCCCGATCCTCCAGCACCAGGTCTGAAGCCAAAACATTTTCTCTGAGCGTCATCGGTTCCACGGGATCCAGGGATAGCTTCTCGCCTCGCCATATCAACAGTCCAGCATCGCGCAATTGTCGAACGCGTTCTGCGGGCGATATGTCGGCATCGCCCGGTTCGAGACGCGCGACCGCGTGCTTGCGATCAGCCACAATCAGGGAGGAGCCGACGCGTACGACGTTCAGATAAACGGTGAGGTTGTTTTTTAGTTCACGAATGCCGACAGTGGTTTCAGTCATGGGATGTCTTTTGCTCCCGTTCTTTTCGGTAGCGTTCTTTTTCTTCCGGGGTCAGGGGTTTGAGCCGGGCGATGGGTTTGCCGCGACGGGTGATGATGAAAATTGTCCCCTCGTTTTTGGTTTCGCGCACGCACTGGCTAAGATGCGTGCGAAAATAGCTGGTGGTGATGGTTTTGACAGTCATGGCCAGGCCTCCGAATGTAGTCACATCATAGCACTCGCGACCACATTCGTCAAGCGATCAGCGTGCCCTTGGTGGATGGCACGCCCGAGCGCCGGGGATCGGGCCGGGAGGCCGCGTCCAGCGCCCGTCCGAAGGCCTTGAACAGGGCCTCGCACTGATGATGGTCGTTGCGGCCATATTCCACCCGGGCGTGGAGATTCATGCCCGCATGAAAAGCCACGCTCTCGAAGAAATGCCCGATGAGGTCAGTGCCCAGGCCGCCGATGCGGGGCGTTCGCCAATCGGCCTCGAAGACGCAATAGGGCCGCCCGCCCAGATCGATGACCACCCGGGCCAAGGCTTCATCCATGGGCGCGTAGCTATGCGCCGTGCGCACG
>JALSPL010000099.1 GCA_026985975.1 Anaerolineae bacterium
CCGCTGATGCCCATATCGGCCTGGAGGAAGCCATCGCGCAGGGCCTTGCGAGCCGCCGCGGTCAGCTCGGTGATGCTGGCGTCCAGAGGCGTGCCCAGATGCCGGTGAAACAACTTCTGCACGCCCGCCAGGGGCCAATGCACCACCGGGGCGATGATGTGGCTGGGATGATCATGAGCCAGTTGCACGATGTATTCGCCCAGATCGGTTTCCAGCACATCCATGCCTGCGCCTTCCAGCGCCCGATTGATGGCGATCTCCTCGCTAAGCATCGATTTGCTCTTGATGATGCGCTGCACGCCATTTTCGCGGGCGATGCGCAGCACGATCTCCCGGGCCTCCGCGTCATCCCGGGCCCAGTGCACAACGCTGCCGTTGGCTCGGGCGTTGCGCTCGAAAGTCTGCAAATGCTCATCCAGCCGGGCGATGGCGTTGGCGCGAATGACGCGGCCATGATCCCGCAGGGCCTCGCCATGGGGCAGGCGGGCGAACGCGCCCTGGCGGCCATCCACGAAATGGTGCATGGCCCGCTCCAGGGCCGCCTGCATATTTTTATCTTGCAGGGCTTCATGGGCCCGTTCATTGAAGGTGGTGGCGGATGGCTGCAAAACAGGCGCTCCTGTCGCGATGGCAAAGGGATCACTGCGAACAATGACAAGTATACCACTTCCCAGCCCCTCTCGTCATCCTTGTCCGCACATTTTTCCAGGGTCTTTTCAAAGACGCGGTTCGGACTGAATTGCCTGCTCCGTCACGTCATTCCGACGACCGGAGGGAGGAGGAATCCAGCCCGAAAGGGCGCTTCGCTGGATTTCCTTCGGCTGCGCTCAGGACATGTCTCAGTCGCTCTGCTCCTTCGGAATGACGTTACCACCTGACTTTGCAAAGACCCTGCACATTTTTCTAACCCTTCCCGCCAGGAATATGCGATACGACGCCCTGATGCACCGCGTTATCATTTTACCCATTCGACACAATGCGTCACTAAGGCCAACCTTAACCATTTGCGACTTTTTATCCTTAAACGAAAAATTGCCAATTCAATTGGATACTGATATACTTTTCAATGTTGAACGAAAACAAGATGCAGCATCTGGCATATAGGTCGCCCACTTCTCGCATGGGGAACAGGCCGCCGATGGCTGCATGATCCTCGCAATTTTGATAATCTCACAATAACGCAGAATCGACGTTCGCTTTTGTATCAGTCTATTTTTCTTGTTTCGCCATTCCATTTGACATTCAAAAGGAAGCGTTATGGCCCACGCAATGGAACATGATCTTAACGGAAGCACATTACAGCCGGGCGATGTGCAATTGGAAGTGGAGAATGTCAAACTGCGTTTTGGGGGCGTCACGGCGCTGGCGGGCGTGGGGCTGGAGGTAAAACAGAGTGAGATTATCGCCATCATCGGCCCTAATGGCGCCGGGAAAACGTCCTTGCTGAACTGTATCAGCGGTTTGTACAAGCCCCAGGAAGGACGCATCACCTTTCATAACAACGGTCGAGATTTCAATCTGGTCAAGATGTCGCCGCACAGCATCGCCCGGGCGGGCGTGGCGCGATCGTTTCAAAATATCGAATTGTTCAAACACATGACAGTGCTGCAGAATCTGATGTCGGGGTGTCATGTGCACATGAAAACGGGGCTGCTGGACGGCTCGTTGTATTGGGGAGCAGCCCAGCGCGAGGAAATCGAATATCGTAAATTCGTGGAAGAGATTATCGATCTGCTGGAAATCGAAGCCATCCGCAAAAAGACCGTGGGGACGTTGGCGTATGGGTTGCAAAAGCGGGTGGAATTGGGCCGGGCGCTGGCCATGGAACCGGCCATCCTGCTGCTTGATGAACCCATGGCGGGCATGAACTCCGAAGAAAAGGAGGACATGGCCCGCTTTATCCTGGATGTCAACGAAGAGCATGGCGTCACCATCGTGCTCATCGAACATGATATGGGCGTTGTCATGGATATCTCCGATCATATTGTCGTGCTGGACTTCGGACAGAAGATCGGCGATGGCGCGCCCGACGAAGTGCGCCAAAATCCCCGCGTCATCGAGGCCTATCTGGGCGAAGACACGGGATCGTTTGCTCTTTTCTAGCAACTGTCCACCATAACGTCATACGTCGCGCCGAACGAACGCGAGCCATTGCCAGACGGATGACCGGATCGATCATCGATGGCAGTGACGCCTTCTCTGCGGGCGTCGGATTGACGTATCCTCCACACATGGATAGCTATGCAGCCTGAAACTTTTCCCCAATTTCTGCTCGAAAAAGCGCGCCTCTATGGCGAAAAAAAGACCGCACTGAGAGAAAAAGAATTTGGCATCTGGCAGAGTGTGAGCTGGGCCGAATATCTGGAGCACGTCAAATTCTTCGCCATGGGCCTGGTCAGCATGGGCTTTACGCCGGCCGACACCGTGGCCATCATCGGCGACAATCGTCCGGAGTGGATATACGCCGAACTGGCGGCGCAAAGCGCTGGCGGCAAGTCCATCGGCATCTACCAGGACAGCATCGTCAAGGAAGTGGCCTACATCATCACCCACAGCGACGCCAAATTCCTGGTGGTGGAAGATCAGGAGCAGGTGGATAAAATCATCGAACTGTGGTCGGAGCTGCACACGGTGGAAAAGGTCATTTATTATGACCCCAAAGGTTTACGCAACTATACTGAACCTTACTTGATGAGCTTTCCTGAAGTGGAGACGCTGGGCAGAAATTTCGAGAAGTCGCATCCGGGCTGGTTTGAAGAGAGCGTGGCCCGGGGCAAGGGGGATGACATCGCCATCCTCTCCACCACCTCGGGCACGACAAGTTTCCCCAAATTGGCGATTCTCACCCACAACAACCTCATCAGCATGGGCCGCAACCTGATGGAGGTGGATCCCATGAGCGATGAGGATGAATTCGTCAGCTTTTTGCCCCTGCCCTGGATCGGCGAGCAGATGATGTCATTGGCCTGCGGTTTGCAGGCGGGGTTTACGGTGAATTTCCCCGAAGAGCCGGAGACGGTGCAGGAGAATATCCGGGAGATCGGGCCCCAGACCATGTTCTCGCCCCCGCGCATCTGGGAAAATCTGGTAAGCCAGGTGCAGGTGCGCATCGAAGACACCACCTGGTTCAAGCGCAAGGCGTATGACTGGGCCATCCCTATCGGCTACCGTATGGCTGATATGCGTTTCAATAAACAGACGCCCCGTTTCGGTCTGAAATTGCAATACGCCCTTGCCAATCTCATCATGTTTTTGCCCATCAAGGATCATCTGGGGCTGCGGCACATCAAGCAAGCCTACACGGGCGGCGCCGCCCTGGGCCCGGACGTCTTTCGTTTCTTCCACGCGTTGGGGGTCAATCTCAAGCAGATTTACGGACAGACCGAGGTCAGCGGCATTGCCGTGCTGCACAAGAATGGCGACATCAAATTCCAAACGGTGGGCGTTCCCATCCCCGAGACAGAAGTCAAGATCGCCGAGAATGGCGAAATTCTGGTCAAGAGCCCGGCGGTGTTTCAGGGCTATTACAAAAACCCGGAGGAGACGGAAAAATCGCTGGTGGATGGCTGGCTGCACACCGGCGACGCCGGCTATTTCGACGAGGACGGGCATCTCATCGTCATCGATCGGGCCAAAGATGTGATGACCCTGCCCGATGGCACCAAGTTCAGCCCGCAATTCATCGAGAACAAGCTCAAGTTCAGCCCCTATATCAAAGAGGCGGTGGTCTTTGGCGGGGCCGATTTACCTTTCATCACCGCCATGGTCAATATCGATATGGGCAATGTGGGCAAATGGGCGGAGAAAAATCAGTTGGCGTACACCACCTACACCGATCTGGCGCAGAAGCCCGAGGTGTATGCGCTGGTGCGCAAGCATGTGGAGCAGGCCAATGCCGATCTGCCCGTCTCCGCCCGCATTCGCCGTTTTCTGTTGCTGCACAAGGAGCTGGACGCGGATGACGCCGAGCTGACCCGCACCCGCAAAGTCCGCCGCCGTTTCGTGGCCGAACGTTACAAAGACATCATTGCCGCTCTCTATGGCGAGAATGACCATCTGGATGTGGAAACGACTATCACCTATCAGGATGGCCGCACTGCTGTGATCAAGACACGCCTGAAGATCGAGGAGTTGTAATCAATGGACAAATTCCTGCAATTGACTCTGACCGGATTAACCAGCGGCGCGGTGTATGCGCTGGTGGCGGTGGGTTTTGTGCTCATCTACAAATCCAGCGACGTCATCAACTTCGCCCAGGGCGAGTTTCTGCTCATCGGCGCTTATCTGGCCTATTTCTTCATGGGCCAGTTGGGGCTGCACTGGAGCATCGGCATCATTCTCACTATCATCGTCGCCGCCGGATTGGGCGTGATCATCGAAAGGCTGGTCTTGCGCCCGCTCATTGGCGAGCCCATCATCTCGGTGATTATGGTGACCATCGGGCTGTCCAGTCTGCTCAAGGCCATGGTGGGTGGCATCTGGGGCACCAATCCCCAGGTTTTCCCCGCTTTCATCCC
>JALSPL010000100.1 GCA_026985975.1 Anaerolineae bacterium
GGTTCAGCTCGGCGTAAATCGTCACCAGACGTTTGGAAAGCTCCTGGTTGGCGGGCGTGCGGATGACGCCATAGGCCAGGGCCCGCGGCCCGCCGCCAGCTTCGCTGATCACGCCATAACCGGTGATGGCCGTGCCGGGATCGATGCCCAGGATGACGGGGGCGTTGACGCTCACGCGGCTTCCAGTTGCGCCATCAGCTCATCGCTCATGGTCAGGTTCGAGTAGACTTTCTGCACGTCGTCCAGGTCTTCCAGGCGCTCCAGCAGGCCCATCACCTTCATGGCCTGATCCACCGGCAGCGCCACTTCCATTTTGGGGATCATGGCCAGCTCCAGGTCCTCGATCTCATAGCCCGCCTCGATGAGGGCGTCTCGCACGGCGCCCAGGTCGGTGTCTGCGGTGGTGATGTGGGCGAGGGTCTCGTCATCGAAGTCGATGTCCTCAGCGCCCGCATCGGCCGCAACCATGAACAGTTCGTCCGGGTCGACGCCATCCATCTTCACCGAAATCTGGCCCTTGCGTTCGAATTGCCAGGCCACGGCGCCATTGGCGGCCAGGTTGCCGCCCCCGCGAGTAAAGGCGTGTCGCAGCTCGGCCACGGTGCGGTTTTTGTTGTCGGTCAGCACCTCGACGATGACGGCGACGCCGTGGGGTGCGTAGCCTTCGTAGATGCTTTCTTCCAGATCCGCGCCTTTGTCTGTGCCCGCGCCGCGGTCGATGGCGCGTTTGATGTTGTCTTTGGGCATATTCGCGGCCTTGGCTTTGTCCAGGGCAAAGCGCAGCCGGATGTTGGAATCGGGATCGGGGCCGCCCATGCGGGCCGCAGCCTGAATTTCGCGGGCGATTTTGGTGAACAGCTTGCCGCGCTTGGCGTCATTGGCGCCCTTCTTGCGTTTGATGGTGGACCACTTGCTATGTCCGGACATAAAATTCTCCGTTTCGATAAGGATGAAAATAAGTGAATGGCTTATTTGGGCGAAACGATCGCAATGAATCATCGCCTTTTTGGATGACGCGCGTGCAGAACACCGAGAATGCTCGTCATCCACCGATGATTATTATATCATAAACCGCCAAAAGCATGACATCCGATTCGGGCTCGATTGCAAAAAACGGGACCGAGGGAATGGCGGAGGAATCGGCAAGAATCGCAGGCGGGCGCGGGCATGATGTACGCGGGCGCAAGCGGCCTTGGCGGCAATCAATTCGCCCGTTTGCGTTCAGGGAAATCAAAAAACCGCCCCGGAAGGAGCGGCTTTGTATGAGTGAGGGAAAAGGGAGGATGTTAGTTGCTGCCCGGAACCAATGTGAAATCGAATTCGCCCGACTGGTTGTCATCCGCCGAGGCGGCGCCCGTGCAGTTCAATGTGCGAAGCTGGTAGTAGTAATTTGTGTCAGGGACTTTCCAGGCGGCGTCTGAGTCGTAGTCAATCGTGCTGAAATCCTTGCCATCCCAGATCATGGCGCTGTTGGCGTCGCCCGGCGTAAAGTAAGGGATCGTGCTCCGCCAGAGCTGATAAGAGGCGTAGATATTGCCAGAGGCTGACCAGTCGAATTGCGTGAATTTATCCCCCGCTACGTCGATAGCGGCATCGGCTGCGGTGACGGTGTTGTCGCACACGTGGGTGAGCGCCTTGGCGGTATTCGCGTCGCTGCCCACCGTAACGCTGGCCTCATTGATGACATTCTCACCGGCGCTGGCATTGACGGTCGCTTGGTAGCCGAATTCTTTGACCTCGGGCTTCAATCCCACCCATACGTCGACGCTGCCGTCGGGCATCGTGCCTGTGCCGTTGTAGTAATACTGAACGCCTTCGCTGCCATCTTCGTTCTCTGCGCCGATGGTGGCGTCGGGCGTGGCGCTGGGATCGCCAATCGGACCATTGGCCGGATAGGAGAACCAGATGTTATCACCGCCATCTTCAATCCATATCTGGAAGGTGGCCGTGTAAGAGGTGCCTTTGACCGGGACTTCGGTCCATTCGAAAACTGTGTGACTCTTGCCGTTGTAGGTGACGCCGCCTACGGCGTACCAAGAACCGCCATTCGTGAAGTCCAGATCTGTCCAGAAGGGGGCGATTAAGTTGTCATAATCACTGATGATGCCGTTGGGCGTGGGCATAGGGTCGTTCTTGTCGGGCGGGCAGAGATATGATGATCCGCCTGGTCGCACCGCACCATTGACGCCAAAAGTGATTTTGTCATAATGCGTGCCCAGATACCAGAAGTCCATGCCGCCAATGACCCAACAGCCGGTATCCAGGTTGCTCGGAGGGTCAAACGCTCCCACGCCCAGGTCAGCCATGCTTTGATAACCCGACAGATCTCGTTCTTCAACGACAAATTGGGCGGCGGGAAGCGTGCCGGTCCAATTGAATTCGTTCGTTCCGCTATTGTAGGTCCAACCGCCTGTTTCGGAGCCATTGACATAGGTAGCGTTGGCTGGGACAGGATCATTGAGGGTAAATGAACGGTCACTGGGTTCGGTATTGCTGATGGCGACGGTGTAAGTAATGATTTCGCCATTGTTAGCGCCTTCCGGGTCAACAGCTTTTTGGATCATCCGATCGTTACTGCTATCAATGACCTTGACTGCAACGGGGAAATGGGCGTTGGGGGCGAGGCCATTGTCTTCTGTCCAGGTGACTTCGCCAAAATACCACTGATCTGCCTGTAAACCCGTGACGTCGACAGTGAGATCGAATGCAGCAGAGCCGTTGGCGGGCAGGCCGAGCGTTGTGGTGGAAAGTGTGCCGGAAAGGCCGTTTGTACCGGTGAACACGCCCGTCCAGCTCATGGCCTGACCAGTGGGGTTATGCACGGTGCGGGTCCAGGAACAACTGCCGTAACAGGCGCCATTGCCAAAGCTGGCGATATTTAACGTGGCAGGGTTGCTGCTGGCGGCATCATAGTTGGCTCGTGTATCTTCCAGCAACATGGCGGCGTCTTTAGCATTGGCCAGAGCTACTCGCCCCGCCCCCGAGGAGAAAGGCGTGGTGGGGGTGGCGCCATCGGCTTCGGTGAGACCAGTATCTTTGGATGTGGTCATAATAGCCGATTTGATCTCGTCAGGCGACCAAGTGGGGTGAGCTTGTTTCAGCAGGATGCCGGAACCTGCAAGGTGCGGGCTGGACATGGATGTGCCGCTGTAGGAGTCATAGTCCGGGCCGTTGCTGGCGTCGCCATCATCCGCAACAGCGGCAATGATGTCTACGCCCGGGCCGATGATGTCCGGTTTGATCACATCAGGGGCCGCGGGATCGGGGCCGCGGGAACTGAAAGAAGCCATGTGATCGCCGAACCGATCTTCCCGGGCCATGGTCGTGCCGGCGATGGTGGCGATATGGCCGGCGTCACCGTTGGCGATCCAGTTTTTGAGCTTGACGCCGTCTTTGTAGGTGATATGCACCGAGGGGATGGAGTGAGCGTCGGCGATGATGCCGTCCCCTTCGGCGACGCTGTTGGCCAGGATCATGCCGCCCGCTCCCGCTGCTGCCGCGTTGGCGCTTTTATCCACGCGGGCAATCTGGCCGCGATCGCAAACAACGATCTCGCCGTTGAATTCATTGGCGGGCCAGACATTGGCCAGACAAAGCGCATTGCCATGGTCTCCGGCATAAACGATAGGCGCCGGGCCGTAGCCAGAGGTAATGCTGCGACCTTCGATGTCAGGGAGCATTGTCCCCTGATCGGTTGTCATATCAATCAGAGAGTTGAGGAACGCCCGATTGTGGGTGGCGGCGCCCACGCCCATCACCCAGGGGGCATCAGCCGGAGAGCCCAGCGTTGCAGCGCCCGGGCCGGAGTTGCCCGCAGAAACGGCGACGAAAACGTTGGCGTCCCATGCGTCCAGGAAAGCCTGAGCATCGGCGTCTGTCCATGGATCGGAGGAGGCGCCGCCGATGGAGTAGTTGATAACGTCTACACCATCCGCCACTGCCTGATTGATGGCGTCAGTCAGGGCGGAGCCGGGGCAGCCAGATTCGCCACAGGCGCGATACATGATGATGTTGGCGTGAGGGGCGACGCCTGAAATGGTCGTTGTGAAAGTGATGGTGGGAGCCACAATCTCGACGTTATCCACAAAGTTGCCGGCGGCAGTGCTGGATGTATGACTGCCATGGCCTTCTGTGTCGCGAGGACCATTGCCGTCCCCTACATAATCGTACATGCCGATCAACTTGTCATTGCATTGCAGGCTGCTGTCATAGTTGGGGTCGGAAGGATTGCACCAGCCTTTGTATGTGCCGCTGCCCAGAGGGTTAGTATGATCGTAGCCGTCGCTACCCACATCAGCAAAGGATGGGTGCCCGTCATTGATGCCTGTATCCACCACGCCGATGACAATGCCTTCGCCGCAGAAACCGCCCGCTGTGCATCCAGCGTCGGACCCCCACAAGCTGGGAGCGCCGATCCATTTTGGGCCGCTATCGGTGAGAGGATAACGGATATAATCTTTTTGTATGTTTCGCACCATCGGCAGGGAGGCAAGTTGCAT
>JALSPL010000101.1 GCA_026985975.1 Anaerolineae bacterium
CGGCAACTGCGGAAAATCAGCAATCAAGCGGGACGCCAGGCGCACATCCAGCGCAGTCACCGGCAAAATACGTCCCAACATCACGCGATAAAAATGCTCGAAAACCAGCAGTCCCTGCTCTTTGCTGTTGATATGCCAATAGCGGCGCAGAATTTCCTGAAAGACTTCGGCATCCGTCACTGCGTCGACTCGCTCATCCACCACAGCCCGAATCACCTCTTGCGACGGCTGGCGTAGTGGATGCGCCTGGCCCGCGGCGTACATAGGGATATTCGTATCGATGAATACACGCGTCATGCCCGTCCATTCCCCGACGCCATGCGCCCCAGATCGATTTCCTCTTCCATCTCATCCCAATCCGCCACCGGCGCGCCCACGCCAAAAAGCGCATCGGCCGCCTGCCGACGCGCAGACCGGTCGTGAATCAGCAGATAATCGATGGCCTCCCGCACCACTTCAGAGACAGGCACATTGCGCTGACGGGCCTCATCCCGCAATTGCCGCATGGTCTCCCTGGGCAATCGGACTTCCAGACGTTCAGTCAAAGCAGGCATGGCATCTCTCCGGGAATAACTCGTTGCGTCCGCGGCCAGAGCCGCCGGACAATCATTACGGAACTATTATACGGAAGTCTGAGCCGTTCGTCAAGCCTGCCCAGCGCCATTTTTCAGCACCAGCACATCCTTGCCCGCCAGCCTGTCCCGCACCGCGGCCTCGATGCGATCCAGATGCTGACGATGATTGACGAAATCGATGCCCCCCGCCTCGATGGTCAGCACCGGCGAAAGCGCAAAATCAGCAATCCAGGCGTCATAATACTCATTCAGGCGCTGCAAATACGCGGGATCGATATCCTGCTCATAGGCCCGGCCCCGCATCTGGATGCGCGCCAGCAGCGTCGCCACATCGGCCCGCAGATACACCACCAGATCGGGCGGCGGCAGGAACGCGCACAGCACCTCATACAACTCCCGATAGCTCTGATAATCCCGCTCATCCATATTGCCCTGCTCATAAAGATTGCGGGCGAAGATCTCAGCATCTTCATACACGCTGCGATCCTGAATCACCGAATTCGGGCGTTGCAGCAGCTCGTGATGATGACGCAGTCGCCGGGAGAGGAAGAAAATCTGCGAATGAAAAGCCCACTGCCGCATATCCTGATAAAAATCGGCCAGATAGGGATTGTCATCCACCGCCTCGAAAAAAGGCTCCCAGCCCAGACGCCCGGCCAACATGCGGGTCAACGTCGATTTGCCCACCCCCACATTGCCGGCGATGGCGATGAAACGCTTGGTCATGCCTCCTCCTGCAAATTGCGGATGCGAGACTCGAAATCGCGCCGCCAATTGCGGCCCATCTTGCGCACATACGCCTCCTCCAGATCGATGCCCGTATAATTGGCCAGCTTCAGCAGATACGCCAGCACATCGGCCATCTCCTCGGCCAGCAGCTCCCGCCGTCCGGCAATGGCCCGATCCAGCGCCTCCTGATAATTGCCGGTGCGATCGGCCAGACGCTCCGCCTCGATGAGCGAGAGCTTGACCTCGCGGCCCACCTCCCCCACCTCCTCGGTGAGCCCGGCGA
This sequence comes from Anaerolineae bacterium, assembly GCA_026985975.1. Taxonomy (GTDB): domain Bacteria; phylum Chloroflexota; class Anaerolineae; order J102; family J102; genus M2005. The sequence continues at coordinate 1,588 of JALSPL010000101.1, forward strand.
AATTCATGCCCAGGTCCGAGCCAAAGCCCTTCTCCTGATCCAGCGCCCGGTGGAAGCGTTGGAAATCGCCCAGGCGACGGCGACCGCCCTTGAGAATGCGCATCCCCGTGGGCGGCGCCTGCTCCTTGAGCTGGGGCAGCGCCTGCTGAATCGACCCCTGCTCCAACGCCGTGCGCACCAGCCCGATAACATAGCCGCGATCCTGGCGGGAACGCACGAAATCGAGATTATCGGTATCGATGGTCAGCACCGGCGCGCTGGCGTAACTGCTGAAGAAATCATCATACGCCAGCCGCAGGCTGTCGATGTAATCCCGGGACATATTGCGTTCATAGGGCCGGTCGCGCAGGGCGATGCGGCCCATGAGCACATCGGTGCTGGCCCGCAAATACACCACCAGATCGGGCGCGGGAATCTGCTCCCCCAGAATCCTGTGCACCCGTTCATACATGGCCAACTCGTCATTGATCAGGTTGAGATGGGCAAATAACCTGTCCTTATCAAAAAGGTAATCGCTAACCAATCGCTCTCGGGCCAGCGTTTGGGGAATGATGCGGCTTTGTTGATGATAACGGCTGAGGAGGAAGAAGATCTGCGTCTGAAAAGCATAGCGCTGCCGATCCGCATAAAAATCGCTGAGGAAGGGATTCTCCTCGAAAACTTCCAGCAGAAGCGAGGCCCTGAGTTCTTCCGACACCATGCGGGCCAGTGTGGTCTTCCCCACCCCAATCGCGCCTTCTATGGCGATATATTCATTGTATGGCATAAGTTGAGCACCCGATTTTATGGTTGGATGTGGTTTGGTTTGGCGTTGTGTCGATCTTATCAGAGATGAGGGTTTGAGGCAATGTTTGCGAGTGGTTTTTTGGGTGGTTGGAGGAGGGATAGTGATTGACTACGCGCAAAAGCATTTGAAAGCAGCGCCAGTATTCCACTTACGTTTTACGCTCGGTATCGGCGGGCAGCCGCCCATGACGCCTGCTTACTGTCTACTGTTTACTGTTCACTGCTTACTGTTTACTGCTTACTGTTTACTGCTTACTGCCCCCCCTACCCGCGCCGCTCCCCCGCCATCATCAGCCCCAGCTCCTCGATGGTCACCGATGCGGCGTCCACAATGCCCATGATCTCGCCGCCATAGAGCACCATAATGCGGTCAGAGAGTGCGGTCACCTCGTCCAGGTCCTCGGAAATCAGCAGCGTCGCCAAACCGTTCTCGCGCTGCTCCAGCAGACGGGCGTGAATGTACTCCGTGGCGCCGATGTCCACCCCGCGCGTGGGCTGGGCCGCAATGAGCACGCGCGGATGCCGGGCCAGTTCCCGGGCCAGAATCAGCTTCTGGATATTGCCGCCCGAAAGATTCTTCACCGGCGTCTTCAGGCCCGGCGTCTTGATGCGAAACGCCCGCACCAGATTCCGGGTATGTTCATCGACAGCCTTGAAATCCAGGAATATCCCGCGGCTGAAGGGCTCGCGATCATGATCCTGCAAAATCGCATTGTCGGCCACGCTGAAATCCTTGATCACCCCATCGTGCATCCGCTCCTCGGGGATGTAGGAAAAGCCAATCTTGTACATCTCGGCCGGAGGCAAATCGGTCACATCCCGACCATCCATGATCACCTTACCGCTGGACACAGGCTGCAAACCTACAACCGCCTCGGCCAGGGCGCGCTGGCCATTGCCCGAGACGCCCGCCACGCCCAAAATCTCGTGGCTACGCACCTCGAAACTGATGTTCTTGAGAATAGGAAAGCCGGCATCATTGACCGCGTTCACATTTTCCAGCTTCAGGCGCACTTCCCCCGGAGGCAACGGCTTCTTGTCCCGCTCGAAGATGACCTCCCGCCCCACCATCATTCGGGCCAACTCCCGCTTATTCGTCTCGGCGGTCCGCACCGTGCCGATGACCTTGCCATCCCGCAGCACGGTCACCCGGTCGGTCAGCGCAAAAATCTCATCCATTTTATGTGAAATAAAGATGAGCGCATGCCCTTCCTTCGCCATCTGCCGGAAGATGACAAAGAGATCATCCACCTCCTGCGGGGTCAGCACGGCCGTGGGCTCATCCAGAATCAGCAGCGCCGCTCCCCGATACAAAGCCTTGATGATCTCCACCCGCTGCCGCTGCCCCACCGCCAGATCATTGATCACCGCCTTGGGGTCCACCTGCAGGCCGTACTTGTCAGCCAGATCCACGATGCGGGCCGACACCGCAGCCAGATCCATCACCGGCTCCCGCGGCGATCTCAAACCCAACGCCACGTTCTCCGCCACTGTCAGCGTCTCCACCAGCATGAAATGCTGATGAATCATGCCGATGCCGTTGCGAATGGCGTCGGTGGGTGACTGAATTTTCACGGGCTGGCCGTTGAGAAGGATCTCCCCCTCATTGGGCTGATAAAGGCCGTAGAGGATTTTCATCAATGTGCTCTTGCCGGCGCCATTCTCGCCCAGCAAAGCGTGAATCTCTCCGGCGCGCACGTCGAAATTAACGTGATCATTGGCTAAAACGCCCGGAAAGCGTTTGGTGATTTGCCGCATCTCCAGCGATTCAATGCGGGGCAGGCCGGATGGAAGGAGTTGTGGGTCAGTCATTGTGCTGAAGGCTGGAGTGGATGAATGAATGAAGGAGGAAGGAACAGTAACCAGTGGGCAGTAATCAGTCAACAGTGAAATGGACGAAAACCGCTGAAAACTGAAAACTGCCCACTGACGTCTGGAATTAACGCGGTTCGGCCTTGATCTCGATGCTTCCGTCGATGATGCCTTTTTCCGCGGCTTTGGCGGCGTCCACCACATCGGCCGGCAGTTTATCGCTGTAGATCATGCGCTGCCCGCCGTTGGCCAGGGTCAGTTGCAGGACCTTGCCGCCCATCTCGCCATTGGCGCGGGATT
>JALSPL010000102.1 GCA_026985975.1 Anaerolineae bacterium
AGCGCCCTGCTGCCGCCCCGCATGACGCCCGTCACCCAGGCGGCGGTGGCGACGCCCATACAGACCGCCACGCCCCTGCCGCCAACGCTGGTTGTTCCCACAGCGACGGTCGGCCCCACAGCGACGTCAATGGCCCCAGCGACTGTCGCAGCCACGGCGACGCCGACCATCGAGCCGACGGAGGCCCCCACCGCAACGCCAACGGCGACCGCAGCCGCAACTGACGCCGCAGTCACGCCCACGCCCACGGCCAGGGCGTCAGCCACCCCTTCACCCACGCCCACGACAACGCCCACCCCCACTCCCACAGCTTCTCCCACAGCTACGGCTACGGTCACGCCCACGCCCAAGCCGCAGCCCGACGTCTATGTGGTGCAGACGGGCGACACCCTGAGCGGCATCGCCCAGAAGGTGAATCGGACGGTGGCGGCGCTATCCGCCTACAACAAGATCACAGACCCCACATCGATCCAGGTGGGACAAAAACTCAAGATCCCCCCCGCAGATTACACGCCGCCCACCGCCACGCCCAAACGTCCCACCAAAACCCCCACGCCCACCCCCACCGCCACCCCCAGCATCACCCTGCCCGCGCCGATTTTGTCCAGCCCGGGCAATAATTCGGCTTTCAACGGCCAAAAAGCCCTGATCGAGCTGGTGTGGCAGCCCTTATCCACCGGCATCCCCGCCGGCGCAGCGTACGTCGTTCACATCGGCGTGCAGGTGGGAGCGGATCAGGTGGATTGGCGGCTGATCGAGCCGGTGGGAGACCGCACCAGCTTCCGCGTGCCCGAATGGCTGTTTGGCCAGGCTCCGCAGGAATTCGGGCGGGCCTATGTCTGGTACATCCAGGCGGCCATGGTCTCCGGCAGCGGCGATCAGATGCAAATGATCCCCATTTCGCAGCCCAGCGAATTTCGCAAATTTTATTGGAATTGACCGGCTATGTCTCGCGATCTCAGCAAAATCTTCAGCATCTTGAGTGACGAAAAAACGCCCATTCGCTATCAGCTCCTGCGTAATTTTTCGGAGTTGACAGAGCCGGAACTGGCGCAATTTCAGGCGGGATGGGCCGATCTTTCGCCCGCCCGGCGTCTGGAACTGATTCAGGCATTGGTGGAGATGGCCGAGGAGCATATCGAGTACCACTTCAATCCGATCTTTGCCTGGACCATGACAGACGTGAATCCGCGCGTCCGCATTCTCTCCATCGAAGGCCTGTGGGAGGATGTGGGGTCGGCGCACACAGCCCGGCTTTTGCATCTGCTGGTGCGGGATGATGATGTGGATGTGCGGGCGGCCGCAGCCATGGCGCTGGGGCGCTTCATCTATCGCAGCGAGATCAACGAAATCTCCGCCCGCCGCACAGAAGACGCTGTTGAAGCGCTGTGGGATGTTTATCACGATCCCCGCGAGCATGTGCATGTCCGCCGCCGGGCGCTGGAGGGCGTCGCCGCTTCCAGCCATCCCGGCGTGCAGCGGATTATCGAAAACGCCTATCATCACGAAGATCTGTTCATGCGCAGCAGCGCGCTTTACGCCATGGGGCGCACGGCTGATGTGCGCTGGATTCCCTATTTGCTTTCCGAGTTGCAAAATGAAGCGCCCGAACTGCGTATGGAGGCGGCGCGGTCCCTGGGCGTGCTGGAAGCGTCCGCTGCGGTCGATCCCATGATCAAGATGCTGGATGATGAGAGGGACAGCGAAGTGCGTTTCGCCATCCTGGAAGCGCTGGGCGAGATCGGCGGCGAGAAAGCCAAACAGGCCCTGCAATTGAGCATCGATTCGGATGATGAAGCCGAAGCGGAAATCGCAGAACTGGCCATGGAGCAACTGTATGCGGGCGTCAACAACCTCTACGAGCTCATCGATGAAGTGCTGGGCGTTACGACAGACGAGGACTTGCTGGAGGAACCGGACGCCTGGGGTGATTTTTATGAGGATCCGCTGGATGCCGAGATCCGCCGTCTTATCGACGATGGAGACGCACTTTCCTGATGTCCATCGACGCCTTGCAATCCCTGGGGGAAATCTTGCTCCAGGTGCTGGCTCCCATCATTTTGATGACCGGCGCCGGTTTTTTGCTTCGTCGCAATATCGACATCAATCCGCGATCCGTCAATCGCGTGGTCTATTTCGTCCTCTCTCCCTGTCTGGTTTATTTCTCCGTTCTCACCCTGGAATTTGATCCCGCCACCACCGGTCGCAGCATCTTGTTCGCCGCCCTGAACATGCTGATCATTGGCGGCGCCGCCTTTCTGTTGGTCCAGCGCTGGAAGTATCAGGGCGGTCTTGCCAGCGCTTTCGTTATCACGACCATCCTGCTGAACAATGGCAATTATGGCTTGCCGCTGAATCTGTTCGCCTTCGGCGAAACCGGCTTCGCTTATGCTCTGGTGCTGTTCATGTTCAATGCCATGATCGGCGGCGCCATCAGCATCTATCTGGCCATTCGCGGCCAGGATGGGGGGCTGGCGGCCCTGCGTCGGACGGTGGTGCAGCCCATTATTCTGGCCATGATTCTGGGAGTGTTCAGTCGCTTTACGCATATCGCCCCCACCGGCTCCCTGCTGGATATGATCGACATGACGGGGCGGGCGGCTATCCCGGTCTTCTTGTTGGTTTTGGGCATGTCGCTGGCCCAAACGAATGTGCGGGCCAACCTCAGGCCAGTCCTGCGTTTGACCGCGCTGCGCATGGTTGTAAGTCCCGTGTTGGCGCTGATAATAGCCTTTCTCGTGGGATTGAGCGGCGTCGCCTATTCGGTGGCGGTGATGCAGGCCTCGATGCCCACCGCTGTGAATTCCATCGTCATCACCAGCGAATTCGACGCTGCGCCCGATTTTACCGCCGGTGCGGTGCTGATGACCACGCTGGCAAGCCTGGTCACCCTGCCAATCTTGCTTTTCTTCTTACGATAACCATGACTGACAACAGAAAAGATTCACAACAATCTGAAGAGGCCCATCGCAAAGAGGCGTATCGTTTGCTAAATGAAGGCGTGCGGCTGCTGAATGCCGGACGTTATGATGAGGCTCTGACTGTTTTGCGAGAGGCTGACAATTTGCTTCCTGATGATCCCGACATCGTCATGACGCTGGGCGGCGCCATGATTCTGGCCAAGAAGTGGAACGCCGCCGAGAAGTATCTGGAAGAAGCCGTGGCGACGCACCCGGATAATGCCCGCCTGTGGCTGAATCTGGCGGCGGCGATCTTGGGACATCTCGAGTTTTCCACCCGTCAGCGGCAGGATAAGGCTATCGCCGCCTATGAACGGGCCATTGCTCTGGATCCGGTTGCGCCCAGCGCTCACTATAACGTGGGCCTCATCCACGCCGAGCGCAAGGATTGGGAGCAGGCGATCCGGTGGTTCGAGGCTGCTGTGCGGGCCAATCCCCGGGATAAAGACGCCCGTCTGTGGCTGAAACGCGCCCGAGAGGCTTATGAATCCAGCCAACAGGAAGATGCTGATGCAGGAGGTTCAGCGTGAACGGCTCTAACAAGCGGCTGGAGGCGAAAATTTATGGTCGGGTGCAGGGCGTTGGCTTTCGCGTTTTTGTGCGAGACAAGGCCCGGGCCTATGGGCTTTCAGGATACGCTCGCAACAAATTTTTTCCGCAGCCGCATGTCGAGGTGGTGGCCGAAGGCCCGGAATCAGCCCTGCAAACGCTACTTCATTATCTAAAGCAAGGTCCCTCGCTGGCCCGCGTCCAGCGGGTGGATGTACAATGGGGGCCCGCGTCCGGCGAATTCGTCGGTTTCAGCGTCGGGTGATTACACCTCAATTTTCTGCTACAAGCATGTCTACGCCTTCCGCTACGCAATCGCTGCCGCCCGAGACCTACGATCGGGTGGGACATCAGGCCTGGGTGATTCTCTGGCTGGCTTTCGCCGCGTTCGTTGTTCTCATCACCGGCGCGCCGCTGGGGATTCATTGGTATGTGATGAACGCCACCCGGCCCATGGCGGTGCGGGTGGAAGCGGTTATCGGCACTACTCTGGTGCTGCAATCGAAAACCGAAGAGGCGGTGGCCGTACTGGATACGATGTATATTCGGGAGGGGGACCGCGTGCGCACCGACCAGAATTCGCGGGCCAATCTCAGCATTTTCGATACGCCCGACGATGCTGATAGCTTGGCTTCGGTGCAGTTGCGCACCAATAGCGAGGTGGCGCTGGCCCGCGCCCGCCGTCCCCGATTCGAGCGCAGCAACAGACCGCGCCAGGTGACCCTCAGGCTGCTCTCGGGCCGGGCGCGCATCACCAGCGGCATGGTGGATGGACAGACGCTGGAGGTGGTGGTGCTGACGCCGCAAGGGATGGTCAAAGTCAGCAACGGCAGCGCCGCTATCGCCGTCAGCAATGACATCACCGAGGTGACCACGCGCAGCGGCGAGGCGTCGGTGGTGGCTGAGGGGCGGGAAGTGGTGCTGTCCAAAGGGCGGCGGACGCAG
>JALSPL010000103.1 GCA_026985975.1 Anaerolineae bacterium
TATCGGCGTGCAGCCGCTCATGGCGCCTGTTCCGTAAATAAACGTTGGCGTCGTTTGCAGAGGCGCTCTCGAAGCCAACGTTGGCCTGGCGCTCAGCCACGTAATGCGTAAAACGTAAAACGTGAAGACCTTACGCATTACGCATTACGTTTTACGGGCTTGGCCGCCCTCGCCAGATTGGCTTGCACTTTTTCATTCCTTATTGGCGTGCAAACGCTCATGGCGCCTGCCAAGGTCTTCTCCGTGTCCTCCGCTTCTCTGTGGCGAGTTAACCTTTTTCAGTGGCGTCATCCAAGTCTATTCACCATCAGAAATTCCCAGCCGCTCCCGCCTCAGAGCCTTCTTCTTGCAAGATGCTGATGGCCTCCTGCATGAAAACTGGCGCTCCCACCAGCAGCAGAACATCGTCCGCCCGCAGGATGGTCTCGCCATGAGGCGCGATGCGCTCATCGCGGCGGCGAACGCCCACCACCAACGCATCGCCCGGCAGACGGATGCTGCGCAGCGGCTTGTTGAAATAGCGGCGGTTGCGCAGACGCGCTTGCCGCATCTCCATGTCTTCGGCCTGGTGGGAGATCAGGTCGTATGATTCGGGGAACAGCACAGAGCCCTCTAGCGCCATGAGCGTGGCCAGGCCCGGATAGATGACTCTGACGCCCAGGCGTTCCAGATCGTCCAGGCGCCGTCCCTCCTCCCGCTGCCAGGTGATTACATTCTCCACGCCGAAGTCCTGCAAGACCATTTTGCAGACCTTCTCGTTAAACTCGGGACGCACGCTGAGACAGATGAAATTGGCCGTCTCATCGACGCCCGCGGCCTTCAGCACTTCGGGATCGCGGGCGTCGCCATGCACCAGCTTGATATGGGGAGATGGCAGATCGACCGGGCGAAAATCACGCCGGGTCACCACTGTCACGGGCATAGTCTTGGCCAGTTGTTTGGCCAGGGCCAGAGCCAGCTCTCGGGAACTGACGATGATGGCGCCCTGACGCCGCCGTTTTTGCTTCCGCTGGGGCAACAGATGATCGAACAGGATAGGAGAGACCGTCACCGAAATGATGGCGACCAGGATGATGGCGGTGTTGACTGCTTCGGAGATCAAATGCAAATCCAGAGCGATGGCCGAAGCGGCGATGATGAGGGAGAGACGGGCCGAGAGCAGCGCGCCGGCAGCCAGGGTCTCCCGCCATCCGAAGGCGAGTTTGAACACCAGCCCGGCCCCGAATTTGATGACGAACGCGGCCAGAAGCAACTCGGGCAGGAGCAGCAGATGTTCGGGCGACGCCAGCAAACTCCTCAGATCGAGATTCACGCCCACCATGATGAAGAAAATGGGGATGAAAAATCCAAAACCGATGGCGTCCAGCTTTTCCCGCAGCACGGGGTTATTGCGATCCGAGAGCACGCTAACCAGCGCCCCCGCCAGAAACGCGCCCAAGATCACCTCCACGCCCAGCACGCTGGCCAGCGCGGCCAGGGCCACCATCAGAGCAAAACTGCCCCGCACCTGAATTTGAGCCGTGGTCTCCGCCAGTTCCTGCAATATCTGCCCCAACCGGGGCACAGTGAGCAAAAATTTCCCCACCCGTAAAAACACCGCCACCACCAGCAGCAACACGAAGATCAGCAGCACATCCAGGGTGACGCCTTTGACGATAAAGGCTACATCGATGCTGAGCAAAAACAGGGTGATGAAATCGGCCAGCAAAGCGGAGACCAGAATCGTCTGGCCGTAGGACGAGGTCACCAGCTTCTTTTCCTTGAGGATGGGCATCACCACCCCCAAAGAAGTCGTGCTGAGAACCAGCCCCATGAGCACGGGCGCATCGGTGATGCCCAGCCGTTGCATCCCCAGCCCAAACATCATTCCCAGCGCCAGCGTGATAGTAAAGCTGCTGACGGCCAACACCAACGGGCGCTTCCAGAATGGGGCGTCTCCCTCTGATGCGGGCGTCAGCGCTCCGAAATCCAGCTCCAGGCCCGAGAGGAACATCAGAAAAATAAACCCGAACCAGGCCAGAAATTGAATGATCTCGCTGTCGGCCGCCACCAGATGAAAACCGCTCTTGCCGATGGCAATGCCGACGATGATCTCCCCCACCACGATGGGCACGCGAAGACGCTGCAAGCGGGTGGCCAGCAACGGGACCAGCGCGGCCAGCGCCGTGATCAGCAGAAGTGAGAAAAGAACTTCCTGATTATGGGCTTCCATTGCCGCTATTTTACCACAAGACCGATGTCTTCTGGTCTTACGGCCACATTTCCCAGGCGGGTCACGGCCACGCCCGCCGCCCTGTTGCCATACGTCACGGCCGTGTAAAGATCGAGGCCCAGCGTAAGGGCCAACGTCACCACGGCAATGAACACATCCCCGGCGCCGGTGACATCGAACACCTGGCTGCGATTGCTGGCGGGCAGATGAAACGCCTCGCCCGCCTCATCGATGGCCGACACGCCCTCGGCCCCGCGGGTGATGATGACGGCGCGGGCGTCCAGTTTCGTCCGGATCTCTTGCAACGCCCCGGCATAGGCGTTATCTCCCGCCAGCTCCCGGCCCAGATAGTCTGCGGCCTCGTGGGCGTTGCAACGCAGCACGTCGAATCCCCGAAATGCGGCCAGATTGCCCTGGGTGTCCACCACCAGAGACAGATCGCGGCCGTCCGCCGCCCTCCGCACTGTATCCACCACCGCCGGCGTCACCACGCCCAATCGATAGTCGGAAACCAACACCGCATTGACGGCGGGCGTGATGGCGCGGATATGGTCGCACAGACGTTGTTCCCGGCTGCCCGCGATGGGCGTGCGGGAGAGGCGATCCACCCGGGCCAGATGATGCGCGAAGACATACGCCCCCTCGGCCACCAGCCGGATCTTATGGGTGGTGGGGCGGTCGGGATCGGTGATGACGCCCGTCAGATCGACGCCGCGGGCCGCCAGCAGCGCCCGCAAAGCCCCGGCCTCGTCATCTTCGCCCAACAGCCCCGCCACCACCGCCTGCGCCCCCATGCTACGGATGTTGACTGCGGGATTGGCCGCGCCGCCGGGCACATGACGGCTATGCGTTTGCTCCAGCACTGGCACAGGCGCTTCCCGGCTCAGACGGCCCACCCGCCCGATGAGATATTCGTCCAGCACCAGATCCCCCACCACGAGCACGCGCAGGGATTTGAAAGCATCAGGGGTCAGCAGGGGCATGGGCGTCAACTGGCGAATTCCTCTTGCATCTTTAATCCGGAGTCCTTATTCCTGAGTCCTTATTCCTGATCTTACCACACGCCAGGCGAATCGGGGCAAGTCCAGTTGCCGCCGCCAGCGCCAGGGCTGGGTGAGCAGCCGCCAAAACCATTCCAGGTTCAGGCGGATGATCCAGGCCGGGG
>JALSPL010000104.1 GCA_026985975.1 Anaerolineae bacterium
GATTCTCGGCCCTTACCGCAAAATCCATCGTTTCGGGCCCATGACCGAAGACCGCTGGCTGGAGGCGGGATGTGAGCCGGGCCTGTTCGACCCGCCCTGGGGCAAAACGGGCGTGGCCATCTGCTATGACCTGCGCTTCCCCGAACTGTTCCGACGCTACGCGTTGGCCGGGGCGCGGCTGATTCTGCTGCCCAGCCAATGGCCCGCCCCCCGCCGGCATCATTGGCGCACCCTGGCGCAGGCCCGGGCCATCGAAAACCAGTGCTTTGTGGCCGCAGTCAACCGCGTGGGCCAGGATCGAGAGAACGTCTTTGGCGGGCATTCGATGCTGGTCGGGCCCTGGGGCAAGATCATCGCCGAGGCGGACGAGACGCCCGATCTGCTCATCGCCGCCATCGATCTGGCCCAGGCCGACGCCGCCCGCCAGCGCATCCCCGTCCTGGATGACCGTCGCCCCGAGTGCTATTCTCAGGAGGCCTGATGACCTTACACGATAAAACCATCCTCATCACCGGCGCCACCGGCTTCATCGGCGGCCATCTCGCCCGCAGGCTGCAAACGCAGGAAGGCGCACAGGTGCGGGCGTTGGCGCGCTCGCCGCACAAAGCCGCGCCTCTGGCCGAGCTGGGCGTCGAGATCATCCCCGGCGACATCACCGATCCGGACGCAGTGCGCCGGGCCGTCCGCGGCGCCGACATCATCTATCACGCCGCGGCCTGGGCCGATGAGCAGGGCGACCGGGACGCAGTGTGGGCGGTGAACGTGGGCGGCACGCAGACCATGCTGGACGCGGCCATCGCCGAAGGCGTGGAGCGCTTCATCCACCTCAGCTCCTGTGCGGTCTACGGCTCGATGCAGCAGATGGATATCGATGAAAGTGCGCCTCCGCGCATGTCCGGCCGCGTCTACCATGATTCCAAAGTTGCCGCAGAGGCGTTGGTTTTTGATGCTCATCGCCAGCACGGCCTGCCCGTGGTCGCACCCCGTCCCGCCCAGGTCTACGGGCCCGGCTCACCCCAATTTACCATTCGCGTCATCGAAATGGTCAAGGCGGGCAAGATCATCCTGGTGGATGGCGGCAAGCATTATTTCAAGCCCGCCTATATCGATAATCTCACCGACGCACTGGTGTTGTGCGCCACCGTGGATGCTGCGGTGGGCGAGGCGTTGAACATCTCCGACGGCCAGCCTGTGCCCTGGAAGGATTTCTTCGAAGCTTACGGGCGCATGGTGGGCGTAGAAGGGTTCCCCTCGGTCCCCTATCCAGCCGCTTACGTCTATGCCTTCTCCAAGGAGTTGATGAGCAGAATCACGGGCAAGCGCTCCAGCATCAATCGCGAAGTGGTCAAGACCTTCCACAGCCACAACAGCTTCAGCAACGCCAAAGCCCGCCGCATCCTGGGCTGGGAGCCGGCGGTGGACTTTGCCGAGGGGATGCGCCGCACCGAGGTCTGGCTGCGGGCGCAGGGGCTAATCGACTGATCACTGTCCTCCGACAATAGCCGCCACCCGTTCCCGAATCTGTTTCTGAATCACCTCGACAGGTTGGGTTGCATCCAGCACCAGCCAACGCTGGGGATTTTGCGCTGCCAGCGCCTGGTAGCCCTGCCGCACTCGTTTATGGAAGGCCACTTCCTTGGCTTCCATGCGATTCCACTCCTCGGGCGTGGCCGCCTTGCGTCGCAGGCCCGTCTCCACATCCAGGTCGAGGTAAACGGTGAGATCGGGCCACAGGCCGCCGGTGGCGAACTCGGTGATGCCCAGCAGATCGTCCAGGGGCAGGCCGTGACCATAGCCCTGGTAGGCCAGGGTGCTGTCCGCGAAGCGGTCGCAGACCACGATCCAGCCATCCGCCAACCGCGGGCGGATGACCTCGCGCACGATCTGCGCCCGGGCCGCGGAGAACAGCAAAATCTCGGCCTCGGGCGTCATCTCGGTGTTGATGGGGTTGAGCAAAATCGCCCGCACCTGTTCGCCGATGCTGGTGCCGCCCGGCTCCCGGGTCAGCAGCGCCCGGTCGGTGCGCTGATGCAGCCAGTCCATCAACAGATGAATCTGCGTGGTCTTGCCGCTGCCTTCGATGCCCTCGAATGTGATGAATGTCATGAACTGATTTCAGGGCGTGCAAGTGGGGAGCGGCGTGGGAATAGGCAATGTTTCCACAAGTTGGTTGTTGCTCTCATCAAACTCGACGATCTGATTATCGACATCCAGCTTCAGTGTGTTGGCGCCAATGGCAAAACCTGGTAGCCAGATGCCGCCTTCCTCGTTCACATCCAACCCCGGCGCATCCTTCCGTTCGCCGTTGATCTCGACAACAAATGCGTCGGAGGCTGCTGTTCCCCGGTTGATGAAACGAGCGCGCAGGCCCAGAACCGCCGGATGATTGGGATCTGTGCACGTCATGCTTTGTTCAGGTTCGATATTGATGCTCAGCGGAGCCAATTCGGGCAAAAGCATGGGAGGGAAGATGTATGTCTGGAAGATGACGGGCAGATACAGGGGAATGGGGGTGGCTGTTGGCGTCAGCGTTGGGGTCGGCGTAGCTGTGGACGTGGGGGTGGGCGTGGGCGTTGCAACGGGCTGATTAGCCGTCGGCAGAACATAACGAATAGTCAACTGGGGGCGCAGTGATGGCGTGTGGTATTCTGATGCGGCCACCTGATATTCGACAAAAGCGCCTGTCGGTTCGATCAACCATCCTCTATTGAGAGCGCCATCGTTGAGAATCGCCCGGACATCTTGTCCTACATCAAAATGGAGCCATCCCGGTCCGGTGAGCGGCTGGGCGTCGCTGGCGGGTTCGATGCGGTCTTCCTCTCCCTGAGCGCCCGCAACCTGCCAGCGAACGCCCAACTGAGCATAGCCCCACGAAACGACGTCAATATCCCAATCGCGGGCCAACGCGTAGGCCGAGGCGGTGAGATCTTGATCGGCGTCGGTGAGAACGCTGAAGGCGAGATCGCCTCCCGTGGCGGTGGCGTTGGCCGGAAAGGCCGACATGTCGAACCGGATGACTGTGCTTTTGTTGGGATTGCCCCGCCAGCTATGGGTGGGCGCTGCAGAGAAATTGTCGGCAGGGTGGAAATTGTCGATATTTGCATCCTCGACGCCTGTATAACCATCTCTTCCCATCTGCAACACCCACAAACGATCGCTGATGAGAAGATGTCCGAAATCGCCAAAATTGCCCGTCGGCGTGAGGCCTTGCCATACCAGCATGCTGCCGTCCCGTCCATCTTGTGCGTCCGCCAGACTCAGATTTACGCCCATGCTGCGGCCATGCGCCAACGAGCCACCCAACAACGGCGCGGGGATGAAGAATTCGATGCTATAGCCATCGTGGGTGCGATGGACAAAGCTAACGACATCTGGGGGCGGCTGCACAATGCCATCAGGGCTAAAGCTGAGAATGATATCCTCGGGGCTGGCGCGGCGACCATCGTCATCGCCATCCAGGGCGAAAATTACGCCGTCATCGGGCTGTATGTCGGCATCGGTAACGCGGATAGCCCCCAACAGCCCTTGAGGCTGCCATTGCAATTGCCAGGAGGCGCTGGCGTCGGTGGACAGGCCATAGGCGGCGTCGGCGCTGGCGGCGTCCAGGATCATCGCGCCGAGGGCGTCCCAGTCGTCAAGATCGCCATCCGTCACCTGTCCGTTGGCGGCATAGGCGACAATTTGTTGATTATCGTCATCGAAAGGCGCCAGCAAGACATCCGCGAAGCGGTCGGGCGTGTCGGCCAGAGTGGGGGCGGACCAGATGAGCCGGGCGCTGCTGCCGTCGCTATCCTCATCATTTAGCGCCAGATTGAGCCCCACGCTTCGCCCCGTTGCCAGGTTGTTGCCCAGCAATGAGGCGGGAATAGACGCTTCCACCCGGTAGCCATGATCGCTGAGAGTGACCGCCCCGGTCAAACCTCGGGATTCAGATTCGATCTTGCCGTCAGCATAGATGGTGAATTGCACATCATCTGTATTCCAGAGGTTGTCATTGAGCCCATCGATAGCCACAGAAACAGCATCTTTGTTGGTGACATCATCATCGCTTACGTCGATCGCCAGGAATAATGCGTTTTCCAGCCAGCGTACGCGCATGGCGGCGCTGATGTCGTCTTGAGTGGGGGATTGATTGTCATAAGATTGAACAACATACGCCAAGAGCGCGTCGATGTGCATCATGACGTCATCCCCCCATTCATCGAAAACGCCGTCGATAGATGCGAGATAGCTGTGCGGACGGGCGTTGAATGCCCGAGGCGGCGGTCCATATCGCAAGATGACGCCGTCCCAACCCGAGGCGAAGGCCAGATTCGGCCCTAATGCCTGCACCGATTCGAGATGGGCGGTGACGGGGGAGAATTGGGCTGTCCAGGTCGAGCCGCCATCCACTGTATAGAGAATAGCGCCCGAGTCGCCCACGGCCCAGCCAGTCTGATCATCGGCCATG
>JALSPL010000105.1 GCA_026985975.1 Anaerolineae bacterium
GTCGGGAGGGGGCCTTCGCTGGCAGATCTTCTTCAATTTTCATATCTACGATTACTTCACTCTTCATTATGTTGCAGGAGGATCCCATGAGACATCTCCTGGCGCTGGATGCAGGCACCGGCAGCGGACGCGCGGTGCTGTTCGATGAGCTGGGGCGCCAAATTGCGGCTTCGGGCCGGGAATGGACGCACAAGAGCGATCCCCGCTATCCCGGCTCCATGGAATTCGACATGCCCCACAATTGGGAGCTGCTGAAGGCGTGCATCCACGATGTGTTGGCGCAGACGCCCGACGCCCATGTGGTTGGCGTCAGTACGACCAGTATGCGCGAGGGCATCGCCCTCTACGATGAAGAAATCCAGGAATTATGGGCCTGCGCCAATGTGGACGCCCGCGCCATCCAGGAAGTGAAGGATTTGCGGGCGCAGAATTCCGATCTGGAATATGAGATTTATCTGAAATCGGGCCAGACCTTTGCCCTGGGTGCGGCCCCGCGCTTGCTGTGGCTGAAACGCCACGAGCCCGAGACATACGACCGCGCCGCGTACATGATCATGCTCAGCGATTGGATCGCGGTGCGCCTGGGCGCGCCGCCTCATGTAGATCCCTCCAACGGCGGCACCACGGGCCTGTTCGATCTGACCACCCGGCAGTGGGCGCCCGAGATCATGGAAGCGTGCGGGCTGCGGCCCGATCTGTTGCGGGCGCCGGTGGCGGAATCGGGAACGGTCATCGGGCATGTTTCGGCCCAGGCCGCGGCCGAGACGGGCCTGCCCTCAGGCATTCCCATCGTCATGGGCGGGGGCGATGCGCAACTGGGCGCGGTGGGCGTGGGCGCGGTGGAGCCGGGCCAGGCCGCGGTCTTCGGCGGCTCCTTCTGGCAGCAGGAGGTGAATCTGGCCCAGCCTCTCAGCGATCCCTCCGGTCGCATCCGTATGGATTTCCACGCTGTGCCGGGCCAGTGGCAGGCCGAGGCCATCGTTTTCTTCCCCGGCATCGCGGTGCGCTGGTTCCGCGACGCCATCACGCCCGACATCAAAGCGGCGGCCCTGGCCGCGGGCGAAGACCCTTACGCCCGGCTGGAAGCGCTGGCCGCAGAAGTTCCGCCTGGCTCTCATGGCATACTTCCCATCTTCTCCGACGCCATGGATTACATGCACTGGCGTCATGCAGCGCCCTCGTTCCTGAATCTGGGTTTGGACCCGGAAAAATATACGCGT
The DNA here is from genome assembly GCA_026985975.1 of Anaerolineae bacterium. Taxonomy (GTDB): domain Bacteria; phylum Chloroflexota; class Anaerolineae; order J102; family J102; genus M2005. The sequence continues at coordinate 1,221 of JALSPL010000105.1, forward strand.
GCAGCCATGTTCCGGGCGCTGGAGGAGAACGCAGCCATCATCACCCTGGCCAATTTGCGCCGCATCGCCGACATCACCGGCAGCTTCCCCGAAAGCGTCATCTTCGCCAGCGGCGCGTCCAAAGGCCCGCTGTGGTCGCAGATCCTGGCCGATGTGTTGCAGATTCCCGTGCACACGCGCGTGGTCAAGGAGGCGACCGCGTTAGGCGCGGCCATCTGCGCGGGCGTGGGCGCGGGCCTGTACGAGGACATGTCGGCCGCTGCCCGCGAGCTGGTGAAGGCGGATCGCGTCTACGAGCCGAATCCGAAGCTGGCCCAGGTTTACGAAGACCTGTATCAGCGCTGGCAAACCGCGTACGCGCCCCAGCTCAAGCTGGCCGATGAAGGCGTCACAACCTCCATGTGGCGGGCGCCGGGAGAATGACAGGTAGCCGTAAAACGTAATGCGTGATGCGTAATGCGTAATGCGTAAGGACTTCACGGTTCACGTTTTATGCTTTACGTTCCTCGTCAGCTCGGCCAACGTTGGCTTCGAGAGCGTCTCTGCAAGCGACGCCAACGTCTATTTTCGGAACAGGCGCCATGAGCGTTTGCACGCCAATAAGAATGAAAATCTGGAACGCAGATACCGCTGATACTCGCAGATTAGCGCAGATTATTCTGATTTTATCTTTTTAATCTGCGTGGATCAGATTTTTCTGCGTCATCTGCGTTCTATTTACGAAGCAGCATTCAGTGCGCAGTGGCTGTGTAACGGCGATTGCCAACCCAAAGGAGTTAGCAAATGAAACCATTCAAAATCCATGAAAGTGAAGTCGAGTACCGCTTCGACGGTATTTCCGGCCCCAAATATCTCATGCGCGGACCCCGATCCGACTTCGGCATGGTGGTTCTAATGCCGGGCGAGGACTTCCAAACCCACTACCACCGCACCATCGAGGAGAATTTCTTCACCCTGGAAGGCGAGGTGGATATTTACATCAACGGCGAGATGTGGAAGCTGAAGCCGGGCGATCTGTGTCATGTGCCGCCCCTGAATCCTCACTATCTCATTAATCGAGGCGACATCCCCTGGAAAGCGGTTTTCGTCAAAGCGCCCTATGATCCCAAAGATAAGGTGAATGTCGAGTGGTTGCCCGGAGATGAAATGCCCGTTATCGAGTAAACCGCCAGAATCGAATTTTCAACCCCAACAGCAACGCCAGATGACAAGACAGTCTCTGGCGTTGCTGTTTTATGATACGACATTTTTCGCCCAGGCCAAAACCGCCTCCGGCCCGACCTGCTCCAGATCGAACCAGCGGATGTCGGGATTGGTGAGACGAAACCAATTGTATTGACGGCGGATAAATTCCCGCGTGGCCCGACGGATGCGGATTTTCGCCTCTTCCAGATTGCACTCCCCGGCCAGATAGGCGGCGATCTCGCGGTACCCCAGGCTGGCAAAGCTGGGGAGATCGGGGGTGCAGCCGCTGGCGAGCAAGGTGCGCACTTCATCCACCCATCCGGCGGCGAACATGGCCTCGATGCGGGCGTCGGCGCGGGCGTAGAGCAGCTCCCGCGGTCGGGTCAGACCGATCTGCACGATGCGCCAGGGAGGAGGTTGTTTGGTTTGCAGCTCGCTGAACGGACGCCCGGCCACCAGCGACACCTCGATGGCGCGGATGACGCGGCGCAGGTTGCGATAGTCAATGGTTTGGGCGCTGGCCGGGTCCAGCGCTTGCAGACGGGCGAAAACTGTCTCCTTGCCCTCGCGAGCGGCCAGCGCTTCCAGCTCCCGCCGCAGTGCGGGTTGAGGAGGCACGCGCGGGATGCGCCAGCCCTCGATCACCGCCCGCACATACTGGCCCGTGCCGCCCACCAAAAGCGGCAACCGCCCGCGGGCCAGCACATCCTCGATGGCGGCGTCGGCCAGATTCTTGTACTCGCCCAAACTGATAGTCTCATCCGGCTGGCGGATATCGATAAGATGGTGGGGGACGCCAGCCATCTCTGCGGGCGTGATCTTGGCAGTGCCGATGTCCATGCCGCGGTACACCTGCCGCGAGTCGGCCGAGACGACCTCGCCCGCCAGCTCCCGGGCCAGCAGCAAAGAGATGGCGGTCTTGCCCACAGCGGTGGGCCCCACAAGCGTGATCACCATGTCGCCGCCTGCCATTCCTCATCCCAACACTCGATAGCGCCGGGCCAGTAACTGACGCGCAGGAGCTGGCCAGCGGGCGATAATTCCACACCCACCACATCCAGACGCACATCGCCTTCCCAGCCTGCATTCTCGGTGTAGCACTGAGCCAATCGGCACAGCTTGCGTTGCTTGCGCGCATCCACGCCCTGCTCGGGGGTGCCCGCGCTGCGCCCGCGACGGGCCTTTACCTCGATGATGGCCAGCACATCGCCATCCCGAGCAATGATGTCGATCTCGCCCAGCGGGCAGCGCCAATTGCGGGCCAACACCACCAGCCCGCGGCGCTGAATCGCCTCGACGGCCAGTTGCTCGCCAAAAACGCCAAGATTTTTTCGAAAATTTTTCATCAAAAATTTTCCGGAAAACGACTGAAAGAGAGATAAAAAACGCTGGCAATCGCCCGCAATAGTCATTTTAACACAGAGACAAAGCGCCGCAGGAAAAACCCATACAACGTGGATGAGAACCCCTGCATCGGCATCCGCCCTGTGTCATCGAAAAAATTGAACGCAGCATCAGGCGGCAATGCGGGCGGACAGCGCACAAAACCAGGAATCTCCTCATATTTCGCTACGCGAACTCTCGCCATTCAGGTTATTTTTCGGGCGTTATTTCATGCCAAACCCTCATTTTTCAGGCAATCGCCCGCTCGCCCGCCCGACAAAACCGATAACACGCGATGCACGGACGCCGTCGATAGTCGAGCAGATTCCACCGTCTCAGCAAATTGTGGCTATTTCATTTTCCCAATGATGCGCCCGGAACACGCGGATGACTATCCTCCGGTGACAATCGGGAACGGGCCGAATCCCTTCAATTCAACATGATTTTAACACTGAAATCAACTTTTCATTACGCGCAGTATCCATAAAACGCGTTATTGACAAATAAAATAATTGTGTTACAATAAGAATATCGTAATCCTATTCCCCCATCTGCCTTTTTTGAGGAGGTAATCAACCATGAAGCGACTGACGCTTCTCGTCCTTGCGGTGTTATTGGTGTTGACGCTTTTACCATTGGCCACCACGCAGGCTGC
>JALSPL010000106.1 GCA_026985975.1 Anaerolineae bacterium
TTTCAGGGTTCATGGGCTACCTCCCTTGGTCTTTTCAACCCGGGATTATGCCCATGAATCCCTCTTTTTTCAAGGTTCTTCCTCTACTCCACGCTCAACTGCAGCGATACCATCGGCTGAAACCCCATCATTTTTGCTGTTTTCTCTGCCACCTCTGTTGATTCCGGCCTTTTTCAGGAGAGCCATTGTTGATATGAATTCTCGTTTTGTGATAATCGCCAGCTTGATAATTGGCATTTTTTCCAGCGCTGCTCTGGCCGTACTGGTTTATTACGAGCCCCCCACAATCTTCTTCTCCGCATTAGCGCTATTGTTGATTGTGTTGGCGGTGACTGGGCTTTCCGGCCCTGTCTGGGGAGCAGCCCTGCGCCGGATGACGTCCAAAAAGGATGGCCGGACCGTGGTGATGATGGGGATCCGCTTCGGACTGTGGAGCGGGATATTTATAGCCAGTCTCTTTTTACTGAAGATGCTTCATTTCATGGATCGCGTTCTGATTTTAGCTATCCTGGCGCTGCTGATTATGATCGAGATGTTTTTACAGCAGAATGCCGCTCGCAAGCGGCCATCACGTAAATCCCGGCGTTAAGTTTCTTTTCTGAGAGAGAATGTGAGCTGTCTGACTTTGGAGTGGGGGCTTGTTCATTTATGAAAAGTTATGTTAAAATAACGACCAAACCACCTCATTTCGAAAACGCGCCCTCTCGCGGAGGATGTATTCATGCAGGACCAAATAAATCAATTTCTTGATTACCTGGAGGCCGAAAAGGGCTATTCTCATAACACGATGGCCGCCTACCAGAATGATCTCAATCAATTTCTAGTCTTTTTGCAAAATGCGTCACCAGATCGACGCCCGCACAGTTGGGGCAATGTGACGCGAGATCATATCGTTTCATATATCCTGGAGATGAAGGAGCGGGAGTACGCCTCCAGCACCGTGGCCCGCAAAGTTGCCGCTGTCAAATCCTTCTTCAAGTTTCTGGAGAGCTCCGGGCAGATCCAAAGCAATCCCGCCAAAGATATGGAAACGCCTCGCGCTGAAAAACACCTGCCCGCCACCATCTCGGCCGAGGAGGTGGATCGATTGCTGGCCGCCCCTGCTGGCGATGCGCCCGCCGCCCAACGCGATCGGGCCATGCTGGAATTATTGTACGCCACCGGGCTGCGGGTGAGTGAACTGGTGAATCTCGATGTGTCGGATGTCAACCTGAATGAGGGCACGGTGCGCTGCATGGGCAAGGGCAAGAAAGAACGCGTGTTGCCCGTCTATGACCGGGCCCGCGAGGCCCTCGCCGCCTATGTGAATCATGGCCGCCCCAAACTCCTGGGCGCACATAATAACGAGAGCGCCCTGTTTCTCAATCGTCGCGGCGCCCGGCTGACTCGACAAGGCTTCTGGCTCATCATCAAGCGCTATGTGGAAGATGTAGGGATCGAAGAAAATGTGACGCCCCACACCTTGCGCCACTCCTTCGCCACCCACATGCTGCGCGGCGGCGCCGATTTGCGGGCCGTTCAGCAGATGCTGGGACACGCGAACATCTCCACCACGCAAATTTATACCCAGGTCTCGCCCGACCACATGCGAGAAGTCTACGACGAGACGCATCCTCGGGCGTAGCGGAGCAGACTTTCGCTCTGCGCCTCTAGCACCGTGCAAACCTTTCGATAAGTGAAACGCATTCTCTTCTCTCGCCTTTTATGAAAAAGAAACAATTCTCTCGCCAGGATTTTCAGAACGCCGCCGACTTTATCGCCCGGAATACGCGCCACCGTCCAAAAATCGGGCTGGTGTTGGGTTCTGGTTTTGGCGAATTCGCCGAGGCCATCGAAGACGCCGACATCATCCCCTACGCCGAAATCCCACATTTCCCCCGCTCTACAGTGGAAGGCCATAAAGGTCGTTTGGTCATTGGCCGCATGGAAGGCCAGACCATCATGATCATGCAGGGACGCGTGCATTTCTACGAAGGCTTCAGCATGGAAGAAGTCACCTTTCCTGTGCGCGTCATGCAGGCCTTTGGCGTGGAAACGCTGATCCTCACCAATGCAGCGGGCGGACTCAATCCCGAATTTCGGGCGGGCGACATTATGATGATCGAGGATCAGATTAATCTGCTGGGACTGGTGGGAAACAATCCGTTGATGGGGCCCAATGATCCCGCACTCGGCCCCCGTTTTCCCGATATGTCCACTCTTTATGATCGGCGGATGCGGGAGCTCGCCGCCAATGTCGCCGCAGAGACTGGGCTGACGCTGCGCCGCGGCGTTTATGTGGGGCTTTCCGGGCCCGCCTTCGAGACGCCCGCCGAGGTGCGGATGCTGCGGGCGCTGGGAGCGGATGCTACGGGCATGTCCACCACCAATGAGTCCCTGGTCGCCCGCCACGGCGGCATGCGCGTTCTTGGATTTTCGGGCATCACCAATGAAGCCATCGCCGCCATCGACACCCCTCGCGTTACCAGCCATGAGGAGGTGCTGGAAACAGGCAAAGTGCTTGTTCCGCGCATGATCAGTCTCTTGCGCGGCATCCTCGGACGCTGGCACGAAGTCGTTTGACTTTGGTTTTACTCATTTGGGATAAGTTGCCCTTATGACAGTCTTTTTACAATTTCTGGCCGATAGCGCTCGCTTCATCTACGGCGCAGTGGCCATTGTAGGCGTCTACTTTCTTTATCGAGCTTTTAGCCTGCGCCGGGAACGCCGTTCCGCCATCTTCCCGCTGGAGCGCGAAGTGGCCGCAGCGAGGCTTTATCGCCTGTTCGGCGTCGCCTTCACGTTGCTGATGGTATTGGCTGTAGTTTGGGCGGCTGGCAATCTTCTCTTGCCCGAAATCGAAACCATGACGCCCACCGGCACCGCCGGCCCCGACATTTTGGTGCTCATCGACACCCCCACGCCTACATCACTCCCGCCCACGGCCACCCCTACGATAACGCCGACGCTGAAACCTCGGCCTACTCGCAAGCCGCCCCCTCGTCCCAAAAACACGCCCGTTCCCACCGTGGCGCCGCCGGCGTGTCCCATCGCCGGCGTCAACATCACCTCGCCTGGCGCAGGTCAATCATTGACCGGCCCCGTAACCATTACCGGCACAGCCAACATCGGCAACTTTCAGTATTACAAGCTGGAATGGAGCAGCGCATCAGCGCCTGATCAATGGCATTGGTTTGCCGGAGCTGAATCGCCCGTGAGTAACGGCGTACTCGGCTCCTTCGATCCTGCCCTGGTGCCGCCCGGCTCCTATAACATCCGCCTGGTGGTGGTGGATAACACCGGGAATTTCCCGTCACCCTGCGTTGTTCAGGTCACCGTGCCCGGATCATGATCCCGCGTTCGACGCGTCAACTTCTGCTGATCTTGCTGCCGATTTTCTTGTTGGCGCGAATTGCATCGGCTCAGGATTCGGGCGCATGGCAGGCGGCGCAGGGCCCGGTCGCCTTTGTCACGCACATCGCATCCGATCCTGCCTCTCCCGACTTTCTGTTTGCCTTCATCAGCAACAGCGTTTTACGCAACCCCGATCAAACGCAAACGATTCAAGGACAGCCATCCACCAGTTGGGCGCCCTATTTCAGCGTGGATGGCGGCGATCACTGGCAGCCGGCCTCCAACGATTTGGCGGGATTGACGCCCACCGTCCTGGCAATATTCCCGGATGGCGGCGGCTCGACAATCTGGGTGGGAACGGAGAAAAACGGACTTTGGCGCAGCGATAACGGCGGGCGCACCTGGCGTCCAACATCGATCCCCGATTTGACGGCGCAACGCGTGGTGGGCTTCGCCCAGGACGCCCGCAAACGGCTGCACCTGCTCACGCTGGACAACTCGCGTTACCCGATGGCGCATCTTTACACCAGCGAGGATGGCGGCTATAACTGGTTGCATCGACAATTGCAGGGGGATAAAGAATCCTCCGAAATGACCGTAACCGGCATCGTCGCCGATCCTTTCGATGGCAATCGTCTGTATATCGCCACGCATGGCGGGCTGTTGATAACCGAAAACAATGGCTTTAGTTGGCGGCGAGTCACACTGCCCCTGCCCGAAGGAGCGGATCCCGCCGGAAGCGTCGTCTTGACGCCCGATGCAACGCAACGCGGGCGATTGTATCTGGTGCGACGCACAACCGCCGCCGACGGCTCACACCTGCTGATGAGCTTTCTCTCTCTGAACAGCGGCGTCACCTGGCGTCGCCAGCCCGCCATTTTCACCCCCCTCGCTGGCTCCAACCCCGCCGCCGAGCCTGTTCCTCTCAGCCTCGCCGTAGACCCTTTGCAACGTCAGCGTTTGCTGCTGGCGACAGATAGCGGATTGTGGCTTTCTTCCGATGGCGGCGTCGCCTGGCGGTCGGCGGGAACGGCGCTCTCGGGCGTCTCGGTGCGGAAGGTCCTTTTTCATCCCCGGAAAAAAGGTCGATGGGTGGCGGCCGGC
>JALSPL010000107.1 GCA_026985975.1 Anaerolineae bacterium
CGGAGGCGGCGGCGCCCAGGTCCAGTTGCGCACGCGAGCAAGCGATCGGGCCAGAAAACGGGGCAGGGGCAAAGCATCGGGCTGGGGATAGCCGAATCCTGTGCGGATGCTGGCGGCCACGCGTCCGCGCAGGCCCGAGGCCAGGCGACTGACGTCCTGATGGGGCGTGTAGTCCCCGGCGTAGGCCTGGGCCCGGGCGTTTTTATCCCAGGCCGATGCCGTCATGCCCACATCGCAATGGGTGCAAAGCCACACCGCATGTCGGCGGGCGTCGCCCCGGCGATAGTCGGGGGCAAAGATCAGCAGCTTGGCCGCGGCCCGCCCGCAGAGGGGACAACGGGGATTGCTCATTGGCGCAGCATGATGTCTGTCCAGGCCTCGATCCACTCTTCGCGGTGGGCGGCGATGTCATCAGGGGCCAGACGCACAGGCTCGGCCGGGATTTCGGCCCATTTCTGGAACAGGTCGCCTACAGCGGCCTTGCTGTTGGCGGGATACACCCACATGTGCTGGGGGATATCCTGCTGGAAATCGGGACTGAGCAGGAAATCCACCAGCTTGCGGGCCGCTTCCTGATGGGGGCTGTTGGCCAGGACGCCCACGAATTCCACCTGCTCGAAGCTGTTGCCGGGCGTGTTGACGCTGGCCGTGGGCGGAGCGTCCAGATTATTGAAAAACACCTCGGCTGCGGGGCTGGTGGCGTAACTGACCACGATGGGACGCGAGCCTTCGCCGCCCGAGCCCGCAGTGAATTGTCCGAAATAAGCGTCGCTCCAGCCGTCGGTGATGAGCACATCGTTCTTTCGGAGCTGTCGCCAGTAGTCCCGCCAGGTGGTCTCGCCGATATCGCCATAGCGCCAGATGGTGATGAGCAGAAAGGCCAGACCGGGCGAGGAGCTGGCCGGGTTTTCCACCACGGTCAGGCGCTTGTAGTCAGGCTTGACCAGATCGGCGATATCTGCGGGCGGAGCCAGATCATGCTCTTTGAACCAGGCGATGTCGTAATTCAGGGTCACATAGCCGTAATCTACGGGCAGCAGCCGGTTTTCGGGATCCAGCTTCAGATGATCGGGAATGTCGGCCAGGGCGGGCGCGGCGTAGGGCGTAAACAAGTCGCCTGCCAGCGCCCGGCTGAGAAAGGCGTTGTCGACGCCATAGACCACATCGCCCAGGGGCGCATCTTTGGAGAGCAGCAATGTATTCAGCATCTCACCGGCGTCGCCGCTTTTGAGAATGTTGAGTTTGATGCCGGTTTCTTCCTGGAAGCGGGCGATGACCGCCTCGCTGGCGTCGAAGCTGTCGTGGGTGACCAGGATTAACGCTCCGGTCGGGACGGGTGTGGCGGCGGGTGAGCTTACCGACGTTTCTCTGGGGGGGATGGGCTTGCCGCTGCCTTCGATGGGGGTGGGCATGCCCGCTTTGGACAGTTCCTGCGTACACCCGGTCAGAGCCATGGTCAGAAAAGCGAGGATGAGGATAGGGTAGATGATTTTCTTCATGGAAACCTCCACAAGATAGTTGTCATTCGAGATGCTGTGAGGCGTGAATGACAAGAATGACGCCCGAGTCCAGGGTGATGCGGGATTCGTTGGCGATAAGTTCGTTGCTGACGCCGCGGCTGCTGCCAAAGGGCAATGTTGCATTTTCTAATCGCCAGCGCAAGCCCGCATGATAGGTCAGTCCGGCCACATCGGGCGTGAGGGGGATGATTGAGACGATGTCACCCGGCTCTCCCCGCACGGTGATCTCATCCCGAACCACCTGCGCCCGCTCCGGGCCCGAGACCAGTGCGATGTTCAGGGCTGCAAACTCGGGTCGGGTCAGCAGGAAGATGTTGGCCAGCATCTGATCCAGACGTCCGCCCAGCGCCCCCAACAGGATGATTTCATCCGGGCGCAGGTCGCGAGCGGCAAGCAGGGCCAGTTCCAGATCGGTAAAATCCTTGTCGCGAGGGAATTGACGGATCTCGATGCCGGCATCGCGCAGCGATGAGACCGTTGCCGAATCCACGCTATCGAGATCGCCGATGAGCAGATCGGGCGTCAGGTCCAGAGCCAGGGCGTGCCGGGCGCCGCCATCGGCGCAGAGAATGAAATCATCGGGTCGGATGAGCGCTCGGGCGTGGTCGGGATAAGGGCAATCGCCATTGGCGAAGAGGATGATGCGCATGAGAAAGGGGAAGAATGGGAGAATAAGGGGTGACTCAGGGAGTCTTCGCTATGCTCAACCTGACAGGTTCCATGCCGACAGGTTGGCTGACCGCACAAGTTGGCGATAAGCTGACGGGGCGCTTGGGCGGCGTCACGGGCGGGAACCTGTCAGGTTTGGCGACGAAGAAGACTCAAATGTAGCCAACATGCGGCGCACATAACAAAAAACCACCTGCCGGAGTCGGGCGGGTGGCCTGGATCACATGCCTGTGCATGTCGGTCCCTACGCCGGCATTATCCGGATCAGGTTCAGGGGTCGGTGACGAAAACGGTCACCCTCTCAGCCGGGCTTCCCCAGCTCCCCCGAGCGATATGATTTTCTGTTTTTATTATAAGAGTGGAGCGGGCGTTTGTCAATGTCGAACGAAATGCACCCCTTCTGCGTTCCCTGCCTTGTCATAAACCCCCTGGTTTGCGTATACTAGCTGTGTATCATCAACCGCCCTGACCTGGCCGAGCCAGAACCAGAGAGGAACACAGCAACCATGACAGACTCCCCCCTGCCCCGCAACATCACTGTAGATCGCCAGAATCAGCTTCTCATCGTGGAATGGGAAGATGGCGCTTATTGCGAATATCCCCTGCCCGGCATCCGCTACATCTGCCCTTGCGCCGATTGCCGCGGCGGCCACGAGAATATGGGCAAGCCCATCCCGCCCGAAGATATTTTCAAGACGCCCGCGCCCGGCATTTCCACCGATCTGGTGGATGCCAAACTGGTGGGAAATTACGGCATCCAGTTTTTCTGGGCTGATGGCCACAATGCGGGCCTGTACTCCTGGAACATTCTACGACCTCTTTGCCCTGCGAAATAGAGGTGACGCCTCATGATTATCAATGATGGCGACGGCAAATCGTCCGCCAAACCCAAAAGCGTTCTTACCCCTCTTCCTTTCGAGGGCGATTTCAGGCTGACGCAGGCTTTCGGCGAGAATCCCGCCATCTATCGGAGGTTGGGGCTGCCCGGACACAACGGCCTGGATTGGGGCATGCCCGAAGGCCAGGAGATACACGCCGTGGATGATGGCGTTATCATTCGCGTGGAGGAGCGTCCGGAAGGGTTTGGCAAACATGTCAAGGTGCAGCATTTGTGGGGACAAAGCCTCTATGCGCATCTCAGCGCATTCAAAGTCGTTCTCAATCAGCCGGTCAAACAGGGGGATGTGATTGGGCTGTCGGGGAACACCGGCTTCAGCACCGGCCCGCATCTGCATTTTGGCATGAGGATCAAGCCCTATGACAAGGGCGACGGCTGGTACGGCTACACCAATCCTCAGCGTTATCTGCAATGGCCCGAAGCGGGCGTGATTGCCACGGGCGCGCCATCGCTGGCCACGGGCGAGGACATCGCAGCCCTGGCGTTTCGGATGCAGGAGGCGCAGATGCGCGGGGATTTGTGGGAAGAAAAGGTCGTAGAATTGCTGATGCGCTATTTGCCTGGTCAGTTGCCCGAAGATGTTGAGCCCATGGCGGCGCTGGAAAACCTGCTGGCTTCATGGCATGAGGAATTGGAGCAATTGCGCAGAAAAGCCATCGCCGATCTGTTCGATATGCAGCCGCTGCCATGAGCCACGTTCACCGATAAGCAGAATGTTGTATCAACGCATTGTCATCAAATTGGGCACCAGCGTGCTCACCGCGGGCACGCCCTACATCAATCGGCCTCGCCTCATCGAACTGGTGCGTCAGTGCGCCCGACTGCATGAGGATGGCGTCGATGTCATCATCGTCAGTTCCGGTGCCATGGCCGCGGGCAAGGAGCAGATGGGATTTCCCGATCTGCCGCCATCGGTGCCGGCCAAGCAGATGCTCAGCGCCGTGGGGCAGCCCCGGCTCATCAGTCTGTATCAGAATTATTTCGACATCTACGGCATTCCCGCAGCGCAGATGCTGCTGACCCGGGAAGATCTGCAGGGGCGCCGCCGGTTCCTCAACGCCCGTCTCACCCTGGCCTCGCTGCTGGAGCATCGCGTCATCCCCATCGTCAATGAGAATGACACCGTCACCGCCGAGGAAATTCGGGTGGGAGATAACGACAACCTCTCGGCCATGGTGGCCATGCTGGCCGAGGCCGATTTGTTGATCCTGCTCACCGACATGCCTGGTCTGTTCACCGCCGACCCCCGCATCCATCCCGACGCCCGGCTCATCTCCGAGGTGACGCAGATCGATGATCGGATTTTGGCGGGCGCGGGGGATTCGGGTACCGGGCTGGGCACGGGC
>JALSPL010000108.1 GCA_026985975.1 Anaerolineae bacterium
ATGGGGGAAGAGGATGACTTCGCGGATGTTTTCCTGGTCGGTGAGGATCATGGCGAAGCGATCGATGCCCATGCCAAAGCCGCCGGCCGGGGGCATGCCGTAGCTGAGGGCGTTGATGTAGTCCATATCCACGGGCGTGGCTTCCTTGTCGCCCGATTCCAGCGCCCGGCCTTGATCCAGAAAACGCTCCAGTTGGTCCAGGGGATCGTTGAGCTCGGTGAAGGCGTTGCACAGCTCCATACCCCCCACAAAACCCTCGAATCGCTCCACCACATCTTTGGTTCCGGGCTTGCGTTTGGCCAGGGGGGAGACGTCGATGGGGTAGTCGATGAGGAAGGTGGGCTGGATGAGATAGGGTTCAACGAATTGGCTGAGGAGTTTATCGATGAGTTTGCCGCGGCTGGCCCCGGCGGGCGCATCGACGCCCTTTGCGCGCATGGCGGCCCGCAGGCTATCTGCGTCGGGATATTGGTCGTAATCGATGCCCGAGGCGTCGAGAATGGCCTGGCGCAAAGGAATGCGGGGCCAGGGCGGCGTGAAGTCGATCTCATGGCCCTGCCAGGAGACCTTGAGGCCGCCCATCACATGCTGCACCACATAGGCGATCATCTCCTCGGTGCGGGCCATGACGCCGTTGTAATCGGTGTAGGCTTCGTAAAACTCAAGCTGGGTGAATTCGGGATTATGCTTGTGGCTGATGCCCTCGTTGCGAAAATCCCGCCCGATTTCATAGACTCGATCGTAGCCCCCCACCAGCAGCCGCTTGAGATAGAGCTCGAAGCTGATGCGCAGGTAGAGGTCCTGATGCAGATAATTGTGATGGGTGACAAAGGGTTCGGCCGCGGCCCCGCCATAAAGCGGCTGCAAAATAGGCGTTTCCACTTCCAGAAATCCCTCGCCGTCCAGATAATCGCGGATGGCCCGCAGCATCTGCGCTCGCACCCGAAAGCGCTCCCGCACGTCGGGATTGGCCAGCAAGTCGAGATAACGCTGGCGCTGGCGCACTTCGGGGTCTTTCAGGCCGTGCCACTTGTCGGGCATGGGTTTCAGAGCCTTGGCCAGCAGCGTCACATCCTGCGCCAGCAAGGTGATCTCGCCGGTGCGAGAAACGGTCATCACGCCCGAGACGCTGATGATGTCGCCTAAATCCAGCATCTTTTTGAAAAACTGATTGTATTTGTCCGCTGCCAGCAGGTCGCGGCGCACCATGATCTGAATTCTACCGGAGCTGTCTTCGATATGCCCGAAGGAGAGCTTGCCCATGACGCGGCGGGAGATCATGCGCCCGGCCAGGGTCAAGCGCTCATCCTCGCCCAGCTCGCCCTGCTCATAGGCGGCCCGGGCCTGGGCGATGCTGTGGGTGCGCTGCACGCGAGGCGGATAAGGGTCGACGCCTGCTTCTTGCAGACGGGCCAGCTTTTCGCGACGGGCCTTTTCCTGATCCAGCAAATCCTGCTCGGTGGGAGGCTTTTGGGGATTCTGAGTCATCGTAAAATATCCGGGAGAGAAAAGGCCTATGCGATGTTGATGATCTCGAAACTGATCTCGCCGCCAGGCGTGACGGCAGTCACCACATCCCCCACCTTTTTGCCCATCAGGGCGCTGCCGATGGGGGATTCGTTGGAGATTTTGCCATCACCCGGTGAGGCTTCGGACGAGCCGACGATGGTGTAAATCTCTTCGTCACCGAATTGCTTATCGACGATGGTGACGGTGCAGCCAAGTTGGACCGTGTCGACCGGGCCATCGCCCTTTTCGATGATGACGGCGTGCTTGAGGCGGTGTTGCAGCTCCATGATGCGGCCTTCGTTCATGCCCGCCTGATATTTGGCCTCATCATAGCCCGCGTTCTCCGAAAGATCGCCTTCCTTGCGCGCGGCTTCGGTTTGCTTGGCAATCTCGGGGCGACGCACGTTGATGCGCCAGTCCAGTTCCTCCTTCAGTTTTTGCAAACCTTCGGGGGTGAGATAAACGGCGTTTTCGTTTTCTGTGTTCGTCATGGCGTAACTCCAATTTTCATATCTCCGCATGGAGAAAGTTCTTCCCGTCAGATATCCTGCGGGTCGCTCCTCGCCTACAAAAAAAGAACTGAGGCTGGGCCCAGTTCCTGGAGACAAGTCGTGGCGGCTTCTATTATAATGGAAAATCGGCGCATTGGGCAAAATTCGATGAATGGCGGCCCCTGCGGGAGGCGAAACCATCTCGTCTCCCACAGAGGATGATGCTACATTTGCAACAACGTTCGCACTTTATCCAAAAGCGTGACTTTGTATTTGGCTCCTTGCAGCCACTGCTTGCCGGGCGAGCCCACCGCGTCCACTTCGCTGCGACCGATGACATCTGTATCCACATTCAGACCAAAGGTCCTGATCAGTTGAGCGATAATTGCCGCAGCGGTGTTCAGTTGGACGTCGGGCGGGGGCGCATCGGTGAAATTGCCCGCCAACGCCACGGCCACGCCCTCTTCATTGATGGCTGTTTTGCTGGTTTGAGCCACCTGAATTTCCAACGCTTCGGCCCAAAAGCCGTCGCCATCGCCCTGCACCAGAAAGTGATAGGGCAGGCCCGGCAGATCGCGGCGACTGATGAGCGCCCGGGCCAGAGCCGCGGGATCGGTCTCGGGCGAGGTCACGGTGTGATGCAGCACCACGCGTTTGATCTTAGAGAGCGGACGCGAGGGCCAACTCTTGGTGGGGTGATGGGGCATGTCATCGCGGATATCCTGCACGCCTTCGGGCGGGACGAACGCATTGGCGGGCAGGTCGCTTTGCAGGCGTTGCGCCCGGGTCAATAGATCATCCACCTGCGTGAGCAGGCCCGAAGAGCTCTGCGCCGCCCGTTTCTGTTCGGGGAAAGCAGACTGAATGGCCTGCACTTGCTGGCTGGCGTCATCGATCACCGCCACACGCGGCTGCAAGTCATCAAGCTGCTGGCTGACATGCTCGGCCCGCACCAGCATCGCCTCGATTTTATCGGGATCGATGTCTGGATTCGATTGCAACTGGTGCAGCGTGGCTGTGATCTGATCCACGCGGGTGCGCAGATTGCGGGAGAGCATCACGGCCTCGGCGCCCTGGGCCGCGGGCGCCGCGGGCGCCGCCAGCGGCGTCAGCAACCGCTCCACGGCGTCCGCCTGCGCGGGCAGCATGGCGATGATCTCCTTCTCATGCCCCAACGCATCCACCAGAGCCTGCGTGCGTTCGTAAATGTCGCCCTCGGGCGGCTCAGGAGGCGGCTCGGGCGGCGGCGTGGGACCGGGAATGTTGTTCAGCGCTTCGATACGATTCATCAGCAGGATGGCGTTGCCCTGGTTGTCTTCACCCAGGTGGCGAAAAGTTCGCCATTTCGAGGCGTGGCCCACTTCGAACAGGCAAGCACCCAGCACATAGGCGTCTTTCAACATTTCGTTGTTGTACCAGAGCAGCGATTGCCAATATGCTTCTTCGGTCAGGGGCTGAATTTCGTTCAGCCAGCCCTGGTCCGGGTTTTGGGGATGGCCGTAGGCCATGGTCAGCCCCGCCTCGGTCATGATCACCTTGAATTTATCCCCGTAGCGTTGGATAACGCCTTCCATGCAGGTGCGGTAATACAAGGCTGCGGTGGCGACGTCTGGGCCCGGCTTCAGCGCGGGCCAGCCGTACTCATGGAATCCCAGATAGGTGTAACGCTCCAGCGTGCGCGGGAACCAGTCGAGATAATGTTCGGGCCTGGTGAAATTGCCCGCAGCGAAGTTGAACGCCACTGCGGGCAATCCCTCTTGCGCCAGGCGCTCCTGAAACGCCGCCTGAAAACGATCGTAAGCGTCGGCCCGGCAGCGGAATTGATCGTCCACCTGATAATCGGGAAAAGAGGCTGGCCCGCGCAGCGCTTCATTCAGGCTCATCCAGGCGTCGATGAGCAGGCGGCCATTGGCCCCCACCTCTTTGGCCAGTTGGAAATCATAGTTGATGATCTCCTCGGCGAATTCCCGGCCATGCTTTTCGGGATCATCGCTGTCCAGCCAGGCTTCCTGCTGCTGGATGGTTTTGTAAAGCCGTCCCACGATGAAGGAATCGGGGCTCAGTTCGCGGCGAATATCCCTGAGCAGGCCCCTGTCCTGAGCATGAATAAGGATAACCGGGGGTTTGACCTGCCGCAAGGCTTCGCGCATCCAGCGGACGGTGGTGTTTTCGATATAAAAGCCCAGTCTGTTCATGATCGACTCCGGTAATGAACGTTTGTCACGGGCGTGACGGGGGGCGGAGATGTGCGGAAAAGAAACGGCGTCATTGTCCAGGCTCCTGTCCAAAAATGAGATTCTCGACATGGACGCGTTTGTAGACGCTGCTGGGCGGAGCCAGGAAAGAAGCGCTGACAAACCGATCGGGGATGGTCCAGGGATCGGGTTGGGGCGGCTCTCGCGGGATCATGCCGGGCATGGCGCT
>JALSPL010000109.1 GCA_026985975.1 Anaerolineae bacterium
AAGTAAGCCAACTGGATGCAAGGAAAGGCGTTGTGCTGCACCGCTATTATTCAGAGATGAAACGAGCCCTGAGAGAGATGCACCGAGTGTTAAAGCCCGGCAAAGCCGCTATTCTCGTGGTAGGCAGCTCGGTGATGCGCGGACGAGATACCGAAACGGGGCAATGCCTGGCTGACATCGGTGAATCATTGGGCTTTACACTCTCGCATATCGGCGTGCGCTACATCGATAGAGACAAGCGAATGATGCCTGCAGGCGCCAAGGTGAATCTGGATTCACAAATTCAGCGGCGAATGCACAGGGAATTTGTGATCGGCTTTTTGAAATAAGGAAGCATGATGGACCGACTGACAGCATTACGAACAACGTATCAACAAAATGTCTGCGCTGAAGCGATTTTTATGAAACAGAAAAATATACCAAGTATCGCAGATGTAGGCAGTCGATTAAGCATCCAGCTTGCACAAAGTATGCTGCGGGAAATGAAATTTGCGGTTTATGCAGGCAAAATCAATGGACAAACAGCCGGAAAGCACTTCGAAGATGTCACAAAAGCATATATCGAAACGGCGTTTGACCTGCTGGCGCATCTGCGGCCTGGGCGATGGGTTTATTCGGTGCAAGGCAGTATCTCCGATTTTGCACAATATGCCCATCTATCTACGCTGACAGAGCTCATTCAATCATCCCGGGAGCTGCGAACTACGTTGGGGAATTATGTGGTCAAGCCTGATATCGTCATCGGACGGATGCCTTTCTCTGACCAGGAAATCAACCAAAATGCGTTTGTAGTGGATACAGACGGCCCGCCCAGGCTTACGCCCGCCCGCAAAAAGAACGTCTCACGCTCCTTGCCCTTTCTCCATGCCAGCATTTCTTGCAAACTGACTTTGCGCAGTGATCGTTCGCAAAACGCCCGCACTGAGGGGCTCAACCTTATCCGCAACCGTAAAGGACACACGCCTCACATCATGGTGATCACAGCCGAACCCATGCCCACTCGTATTGCATCGCTGGCTTTGGGCACCGGTGACATTGATTGCGTTTATCATTTTGCGCTACACGAGTTGCACCAGGCCGTGCGCGAAAGCGGCAATGAAGCAGCTATCGAAGCATTGGAGATTATGATCGAGGGGGATCGATTGCGGGATATTGCTGATTTGCCGTTCGATTTGGCAATGTGACAGGTGCGACGCACATCACAAGTGCGTCGCACCTTAGCGACTACGCTTCGCGTAAGTCTGCGCCGATCTCCCGGCTCAGACGCCCAACGATCTTCCTGCGCAATTTGGCCGTGTCCTTGTCCGTCAGGGTTTTGACCGGCGATTGGAAGGTGAGGGCAAAGGCCAGGGATTTTTTGCCCGGAGGGACGGGATCGCCGCGGTAGACGTCGAAGAGCTGGATATCCCGCAAATTTACGCCTGCGGTCTGACGGATGAGGGCCTCGACTACGCCCGCAGGGATGTCCTCATCCACCACCAGGGCGATATCCTCCTTCACCGGCGGAAAATCGCTGATGGGACGCAGCTTCTTTTTGCGCTGGATGTAGGGAATGAGGGGCTCGATTTGCAGGCCCGCCAGCGCCACAGGCCGGTCACCCAGGTCAAAGGCTTCCCGTATCTTGGGATGCACCTCGCCCACGTTGCCGATCTTTTGCTCGTTCAGATAAATGCCCGCGGCCCTGGGGCCGAAGATATGTGCGCTTTCGGCTCGATAGTTCACATCTGCAGTCGCCCCCAGCCGCTCGAACAGCGTCTCCAGCACGCCCTTGGCGTCGAAAAAGTCCATGGGCGTTTCATCCTGGCCCAACCAGTTGCCCGGATCGCGCGGGCCGGTGAGGGCGATGGATAACAACCGAATTTCGCGCGGCAGCACGCCATCCCCCAGCTCGGGCCGGTAGCCCAGGCCAATCTCGAACGTGGCCATGCGGTCGGTGTAGCGCAGGTTGCGTTGCAGATTCTCAATGGCGCTGACGCCCAGACAGCGGCGCATGACGCTGCGCTCCTGAGACAGAGGATTGGCCAGGGTGACGAACATCTCCGGGCCGGGCGCGGCCTCAGGGTTATCCGGATACATCTTGCGATAGTTTTCGATGGATGTGAGGGAATAGTTGATGGTCTCTTGCAGGCCCGCGGCCGCCAGCATATCCCGCAACCATTCCTCCAGCTCCCAGGCCCAATTGTGGCGCAAGGGAGGCAACTCATCGGACAGCAGCGTTTCGGGAATGTTGTCATAGCCGTAGATGCGGGCGATCTCCTCCAGCAAATCCGCGGTGATGTTCACATCCAGACGATACCAGGGCGCGGTGGCCCACAACGTTTCATCCTGGATGCGGACGACGAATTCCAGGCGCTTGAGAATATCAACAATCTCATCCTGACTCAGGTCAATACCCAACCAGCGTTGCACGTCCCGCACCGTGACGGGGACCTCCACCTCCGGCTGAGGCCGGGGATAATCGTCGATGATGCCGTCGGCGATGTTGCCGCCGCCCAGATCCGCCATGAGTTGCGCCCCCCGCACATTGCCGATGGGATTCAGCCGGGGAGGCACGCCGCGACTGAAACGATATGCGGCCTCGGAGGGTAGTTTCAGTTTCTTGGCCGTTTGGCGAATGTTGATGAACTCAAAAGCGGCCGATTCCAGCAGCACAGTACGGGTGGAATCGGAAACCTCGGTTTCAAGGCCGCCCATGACGCCACCGATGGCGATGGGACCGACCTCGTCGCAGATCATCAGCACATCGGAATCCAATGTGCGTTCGACGCCGTCCAGGGTGGTGAATTTCTCGCCATCTTCGGCCCGGCGCACGATGATCTTGACCCGATCTTTGCCGATGCTTTGCGCCCGTTCCAGCAGCTTGTCGTAATC
This sequence comes from Anaerolineae bacterium, assembly GCA_026985975.1. Classification (GTDB taxonomy): domain Bacteria; phylum Chloroflexota; class Anaerolineae; order J102; family J102; genus M2005. The sequence goes on from JALSPL010000109.1 coordinate 2,872, forward strand.
GAACGCGTGCAGGGGCTGACCCCATTCGAACATCACATAGTTGGTCACATCCACCAGATTGCTGATGGGGCGTTGGCCCGCCAGCCGCAGGCGGTGCTGCATCCAGAAGGGGGAGGGCTGCACGCTCACATCGCGGATGATGGTGGCGGTGTAGCGATGGCAGAGGTCGGCGTCGATGATCTCTACATCCGCGTAGTCATCCACGGGCGGGGGCGAAGTCTGCCAGGCGGGCATGGCGATGTGCAGGTCGGCGCCGGTAATGGCCGCCACCTCGCGGGCCACGCCGATGATGGAGGCGATGCGGATCATGTTGGGGGTGATGTCGATATCGAAGACCACATCGCCCAGGTAATCGGCCAGAGGCATGCCCACGGGCGCATCCTCGGGCAGGATGATGATGCCCTCGTGCTCGTCGGAAAGTCCCAGCTCCCGCTCGGAACAGACCATGCCCTGAGACACGATGCCGCGGATCTTGCCCGGCTTGAGCTTGCGCACCTTGAAGGCGTCGGCGTAGGCGTCGATGAGCCGGGCCCCGGCAATGGCGAAGGCCACTTTCTGGCCGCTATCGCCCGGTTTGAGATTGGGCGCGCCCGTGACCACGGTCAGGGGCTCCCTGGCGCCGTAATCCACGGTGACCAGGGTCAGGCGGTCGGCGTCGGGGTGTTTCTCCACGCTGACCACTTCACCCACGAAAATTTTGTCTTTTTCCCAGCGGATGTGGCCGTTGCCGGTGACCACATCGTCTGGCTTGATCTGTTTCTTGAACTTTACCGACGCGGGCATCTCCACGCCGATGTACTCCACATTTGCGACTTCCAGCCCGGCCAGGGTGAGCCGTTCCTCCAGCTCATCCACCGGCAGGGTGATATCGACATACTCTTTTAGCCAGGAAAGGGGTACGCGCATAACAACCTCTCGATAATTGATGGTTGGTTGAGAACCGAGGTCGTAATGCGTAAAACGTAATGCGTAAAGCATGAACTTCGCAGTTTGCACCTGCTTCATGCCAGTTGATTACGAATTACGCAATACGTTTTACGTTAAAACTGCTCCAAAAAGCGGACGTCGTTGCTGAAGAAGTAGCGGATGTCGTCCACGCCGTGGAGGAGCATGGCGATGCGTTCCGGGCCCATGCCAAAGGCGTAGCCCGACCATTCCTCCGGGTCATAGCCGCCGTTGCGCAGCACGTTGGGATGCACCATGCCGCAGCCCAGAATCTCCAGCCAGCCGGTGTATTTGCACACCCGGCAGCCCTTGCCCCCGCACAGGATGCAATCCACATCCACCTCGGCGCTGGGCTCGGTGAAGGGAAAGTGCGAGGCCCGAAAACGCAACTGCCGCCCTGCGCCAAAGAGCTGATCCACAAAGGCCTGCAATGTGCCCTTGAGATCGGCAAAGGTGATATTTTTACCCACGACCAGGCCTTCGATCTGATGGAACATCATCTCGGAGCGGGCCGTGACCTGCTCATAACGATAGCATTTGCCCGGCAACACCACGCGAATGGGCTCGGGGTAGCGTTCGCGCATGACCCGTATCTGCCCA
>JALSPL010000110.1 GCA_026985975.1 Anaerolineae bacterium
TTCTCTTTTAAGGTGCCGCCTCCTCGCTGGACGCCACCCAAAAAGCGAGGGCGTCCCTCCAAGGAGACCCTCAAACTCATTGAAAAATGGACCTGAATTGCTCCACGATTAAATGCAGTCTTACCTCACAAAGCCGCAAAGAAAAATACCAGGATTTCGCCAAGAAAAATCGGCTGAAACCCCATGTCCGATTTGGCAGTAAAGACGCCAGCTATTACAATCTTTGTCAGGCTTGCCGATATTCAGCCCGTTATGAAACGCAAGGAGGCCATCATGCGTCCATCAAAGCGCTGCCGAAACGCTGAGTTCGCATACGTCCGTTTCATCCCCCACTTCGCTTCTTTCTGATCACCGCCCCCATGCGATCACTTCTCGGAATCATCCTGGCCCTGATTCTGGCCGCCGTCGCCCAAAAATGGCTGGGCGACGGCAACCTCAGCGCCGGCGTCCTCCTTTATCTGATGGCGGGCGGCGTTTTCGCCTGGTTTGCTGCGGGCCCGCGGGCCTGGCCCGCACTGCCCCCGCGCCGCGACTGGCCCAAAACCGGCTGGATGCTCGCCGGCGCGGGCGCTATTCTGGCCCTCATCGCCGCCCTGGGCGGCTTCGTGCGGGAACAGTACGGCGGTTGGGCCTTGTGGCTGTGGCTGGCGGGCGCGGCGCTTTTCCTCATCGGCGTCTGGCTGGAGGCCCCCTCGCCCGATCCCGAAGCGGAACAGAACGCGGCCCGGGCCTGGCATCCCCCCGTGATGCAGCGACGCCGGTTCTTCCTGGCGCTGTTCCTCATCCTGGCCGTGGCCCTCTTCGCCCGCTTCTACGACATCGGCCTCTATCCCCACGGCCTGCAATCGGATGAGGCCAACAACGGCCTGGACGCGCTGAAATGGCTGCATGGCGGGGGATGGACGCCCTACGCCGAGACCAACGAGGGCCAGGCCACCCTGTTCACCTGGATCATCGCCCTGTTCATCCAGCTTTTCGGGCAGAGCGTGACCACCATGCGCATGACCGCGGCCACCATCGGCGTTCTCACCGTGCTGGCTTTCTACGCCCTGGCCCGCGAGTTCTACAATCAACGCATCGCTCTGCTGGCGACTGCGCTGCTGGCCGCTGATCGCTGGCATATCACCTTCAGCCGCATCGTCTATGAGCTAATTCTGGTTCCCCTGGCGCTCAGCCTGCAGATCCTGTTTCTTGTGCGGGCGCTGAAGACGGGACGACGACGCTGGTGGGCGCTGTCCGGCGTCATGCTGGCGTTGGGGCTCAACACCTACACTGCCTACCGGGTGATCCCCTTCTTCATGTTGGCCTATTTCATTTATTGGCTCATCACCCACCGCACGCGCTGGCGGCGGGACCTGGCGGGCATGGGGCTCTTTGCCGCGGGGGCGCTCATCGCCGCAGCGCCCCTGGGCGTCTATGTCATCCGCCACTGGTCGGTGTTCCTTTCCCGCATGAATCACATCTCCGTCTTCCGGGATGTGGAAGCCGCGGGCGGCTACGCGCCCATTTGGTCGAATCTGCACAAAGCGCTGCTCATGTTCAACTATCGCGGCGATATGGCGCCCCTCAACAACCTGCCGGGCGCGCCCATGCTGCACGCCGTTGTGGGCGTGCTGGCCCTGCTGGGACTCATCTGGGCGCTGCGCTGGTTCTGGAGGGAGATCCCCGCCCTCTATCTGCTCTGGTTCAGCAGCTTCATCAGCCTGGCCGTGCTCTCGGTGGCCCACGAGGCGCCCAACGCCCGCCGCCCCATCGGCCTCATCCCCCTCATCCACCTGCTGGTCGCCGTGGTTCTTTCGGGATTATGGCAGGCCTGGCAACGGGCCTTCGGAGCCAAACGCACCCGGCCTCTTTTCATCCTGCTCACCGCCCTGGTTCTCTTCGTGATGGGAGCCAATCTCAACACTTATTTTCGGGTGCAGGCGGTGGATGAAGGCGTGTGGTATGCGTTCAGCCCCGAGGAATCGGCTATTGGCGGTTATCTGGCCAAGCTGCCGCCCGACGTCACCATCTATCTGGCCCCGCAATACGCCGGACATTCCGCCATTCGCTTTATCGGCGGCGAGCGCGCCATTCACCCTCTGAATCTGACGCAAGACATCCCCCTGCGCCAGCCGCCCGTGGGCGACGCGCTCTTTATTCTGGAGCCCAAAGATCAGCAAATCATCTCCCTGCTGCAACAGCTCTACCCGGGCGGCGTCTTCGAGGCCCATCAGGACCGCTATGGCCGCACCCTCTTCCTCAGCTACGCCATCCCCGCCGCCGCGTTCGCCGACGCCCGCGGCCTGACCGTGAGCTACATTGCCGGTGATGATCTGGCGCAGCCCCCGGTGCGAGAAGAAAGAGCGCCCGCCATCGACTTCGATTTCAGCGCGCCCGCCACCCAGCCCCTGCTCCCTCCCTTTGCCGCTCGCTTCCAGGGCGCATTGATGATCCCCGCCTACGGCGAATACCGTCTGGCGCTGACCGCCGAGGGGGGGCGGGCCGAGCTATTTCTCGACGATCAATCGATTCTGTCCGTCAAGAACGAAATGGCGGAAACAACCCTGACGCTGGCCGGAGGCTTTCAGGCCCTGCGGCTGGATTACGCGGCCGGGGCGCATCCCGGCGTTTTGCGCCTGCAATGGGCCTCGCCCGCGGACGCCCCTCTGCAAGTCATCCCCCCTGACGCCTTCTACACCCTGCCCGGCGCAGCCAACGGCCTGCTGGGCTACTATTACGCCGCACCCGACTGGTCAGGCCAGCCGACGCTGGTGCAGCGAGACCTGTTCATCGCACCCAATGACGCCGTTCCCTCCCCCTACTCGGTGCGCTGGCTGGGCAAAGTGGCCGCGCCCGCAGCCGGAACTTACCGCTTCGGCACGCGTTCCGACGACGGTTCCACGGTGACCATCGATGGTCAATTGGTGGTGGATAACAGCGGCCAGCACGGCTCCCAATATCGGGAAGGCGCGATTTCGCTCACGCAAGGCTGGCACGACATCGAAGTGGCTTACAGCGATATGGGCGGCTCCCGGGCCATGGAGCTGTGGTGGCAGCCGCCGGGCGCAGCCAAAACTCTGCTCCCCAGCGCCTTTCTGCGCCCGGCCTCCCATCTGGCTGCGGATACGCCGCTGCCGCCCATGCCGCAGACGCCGACGATGGGTCCTTCTTCGACGCCGCCGCATCCTGGCGGTCCTCAGCCTCCTGCCCCCGAAACCGAAGCGCCGCCAACGGGCGGGCAATTGGGCGAGTTCGCCCAAATCCGGCCGCCGGTGTTGTGGACTTATGGCTCCTGCGGTGCGGGCGAGGGCGAATTGTTGCACCCCGCCGGCGCGGCCGTGGATGAGGAAGGCCGGGTTTATATCGCCGACGCCGGCAATCATCGCATCGTGCAACTGGACGGCGACGGCGCGTTGCTGAACGCCTGGGGCGAAGCGGGCGACGGGCCCGATCAATTCGCCGAGGTTGTCGATGTGGCCGTCACGCCCGCCGGAGAGATCGCAGTCCTGGACGCGTCCCGGCAGATCATCTCGTTGTGGAGTCCCGGGGGCGCATTGCTGCGGGAGCTGGGCGCGGGCCTGGCGCTGTATCACCCCCGCGGGCTGGGCGTTTCGCCCGACGGTGATTTCTACATCGCCGACACCGGCGGCGGGCGCATCGTACGGGCCGACGCCGAAGGCGCTTTGCTGGACGTCTTCGGCGGCCCGGATGCGCAATTTGGCTCTGGCCAGCCCACCGACGTCGCCGTCAGCGCCAATGGTTTCATGTATGCGCCCGAGCCCGCATCGGGCCTGCTGTGGCGGATCGCCGCGGATGGGGGGGCCATGAACGCGACGCCCGGGCCCAAATCCAACACCGTGGAGTCGCCCCACATCGCCATCATGCCCGACGGCCGCGTGTTTCTCACCGATCCGGAAAACGGGCGGGCGCTGATCTTCGACGAGGATTTGTATCCGCTGGTGCAATTCGGGGGCAAGGGCGACGCGCCGGGCCAGTTCAGCCGGGCATTGGGCATGGCCGCGACGCCGGGCCTGGTCATTATCACCGACCCCGACCTGTGCCGGGTGACGGCCTTTGGTTTTTGAACAAAAAAGAGACGCCGGTCTCTCGCAAACCGGCGCCTCGCCCCAAAAAAACCTCTCGCCATTGCACTATCGGTATCGTTCCGAAACGGTAAAAAGCACATCCGATCTCCTAGTGCATCTCTATTTTATTCGCGAGCGTTTCGTGTTACAATAGCAAAAATGACCTTTTCGATAGGGGTAAATTCCCCTATTGTTGCATTAATGGATCGCCTGAAAAAAGCTTTGTCTCACGCAAAGTCGCAAGGACGCAAAGGAAAATATCAGGGTTTCGCCAAGAAAATATGGCTGAAACCCCACCATTTTCGCTGTTTTCTCTATCGTCGCTGCTGATCTCGACCTTTTTTCAG